>JAYOKQ010000027.1:0-41062 GCA_038119905.1 Gemmatimonadota bacterium
AAATCCAGTCCGGTGGCGAATAGACCATCCGGTGAACTCTGCCCCCACGCCGCGCCCACACCACCGTACAGCACAAACGCCGCGCAGAACAGCGCGGCTAGGCTAGACAAGCGACTTTTTGTTGTGGGAATAGACATTGGGTGTGACACAACCTTTGGGTTAAGGCGGCATATGGACCGAATACGCAATCACCCCACCACACGACAGAGTTTGCACCACGACCCGTTGAAAGCGAACTCAACCAACTACAGGACTGCCATCAACTGGACCGAAGCACCAAACGCCACCTATAAGGGCAGAACAATAAATCAATTTATGTAACATATGCAAACAAATTCGGTTCTTCAGTGATTGGCATCACACTTCTATTTGCCTACAAAGATTTATTTTGTATCTAAAAACAAGATATTTTTTATGTTATTTGTCGTTTTATTATATATTATAGTGTTTTTTTGTCTATTATTTCAGATGCGATTTTTATTTATATTTTTTAAACCATAACAGGCAAATGAAGAAAGGTGGACTCATCGGCCGTCCCATACCCCACCTCAAGTTCGGGACATACGGCGGAAATACTCGCCACGTCGACCTGCACCGAGGTCGCGCAGTCAATGCGATTGTCCGCCAGATATACGCCGCCTACCGTCTCTTCGACGTAGATGCCGCAGGCCCCCCCGCCAATTTCACAGTCACGCACGACCAGGTCGTGCGCATCGCTGGTTAGTTCAATTTGACCGCGCCCCTCTTCGGCCGCATTCCCGGACACGCGGCAGCGCTCAATGCGAATGGAGTGCACCTCGACCGGCCGCGGACTCTTGCGCACGAGCACGCCGGGGCCGCGATTGTTTTCTAGGGTGCACCCGCTGATCGCGTTGTGGCAGTCGCGCGTGCCGATGGACATGCCGAGGCGATTGCCGCGAAAGCTGCAGTCCGCGACGGTGATGTGGTTGGCGCGCACGCAAAAAAAGAACCCGGCCTTGTCGTTGTTATCGGCCACGCAGCCGGCAAAGCGCGCGTTGGTGCTGCCGGCGCCCGGGTGCAGACCGTTGCCGCTATTGCCGTCAAAGCGACAATCGATAATCTGCACGTCGCGACACATCTGAAAGCCCAGTCCTTCGCCGTGATAGTCGCACTCGCTGACGTTGGACACCTCAATATCTCGGCTGCGCGCAAAGTAGACGGCGCTGCCGCGACAGCCCCCCATGCCCTTTTCCTGCGCCGCGCGGTTGCCCTCTAGGTGCATATCGCGCAGGGCAATCTGCCGCGCATCGTGGGCAAAGACCAGCGGATAGACCGTCGTCAGGCAGGGCGCGTCTTCGGCGCGGTAGTCGGCCTCGATGCCGTGGTCGAGTCCGACCCAGTCGCCCTCGATCCAGGTAATGGTGGCAAAGGTTTCGTAAAAGCCACCGTGCGTGCGCCCGTCGTGCAGCGACACGGTCATACCGACGTCTAGCCCCTCCGTCGACAGCAGCGGCGCGTCGCACATGCCGTAATTGTGGTAGCCGGAAAAGGGATAGATGCGCCCCGGCCCCTTGCGCAGAATCGTGTCGGGGCCCTGTCCACACAGCTCGATGCCCGAGCGCAGCGCTAGGCCGCGATCCAGTTCCAGATCCATGGCCGGCAGGACGACGCGCCCGCCGCCACCTTGTGCGACTTCATCGATAGCGGCCTGTATCTGGGCGGCACTAGCCGCCCCGTCTACACGTAGTATGCGTTCCATTTGCGTCTCCCTTTTAGCTCACATGATGGGGGCGAGCCAGCCACCGTCAACCGGCAGCGCCGTGCCCGTGATCCATTCGGCGTCGTCGGATGCAAAAAACACGGCGGCGCGGCCGATGTCGCGCGGCCGCCCCAATCGCGGCAGCGGCGTGCGCTGGCGCGAGGCCTCGATCTGCTCTTCCGTCAGATAGTCCTGAATGGGCGTCTCTATATAGCCGGGACAAATCGCGTTGACCGTAATGTTGTCGCCGGCCAGTTCGACGGCCGAGTCGCGCGTCAGGTTGACCAAGCCCGCTTTTGCCGGCGGATAGACCGGACCGCCGCCGCCGGCAAAAGCGTGTACCGAGGCAATATTGATAATGCGACCGGCCGGCGAGGCCTTCAGATGCGGCACCGCGTACTTGGTGCTCAGGTAGGGCCCGCGCAGGTTGATCGCCATCACGCGATCCCAGTCGCCCACCTCGAGCTGCTGGCTGTCCCCGGGAATGTGGATGCCGGCGTTGTTGACGACGATATCGAGGCGGCCCCACTGATCTGCGGCCGCCTTGACCATCGCTTCGACCGAATCGGCATCGCCCATGTCGACGCGAACAAAGTGGGCTTGTCCCCCCGCCTTGACGATTGCCTCCGCCGTGGGCTGCTGGACCTCGACGTCGTGGTACTTGCCGCGCTTGGGCTCTTCGCTCAGATCAGCCACCACAACCCGCGCGCCCTCGCGCGCCAGCTCCAAGCAAATCCCTCTACCAATGCCGGACGAACCGCCCGTTACCAGCGCAACTCGTTCGTCTAAACGCATGCCATACCTCCTCCGCTGTCTTGAAAAAAGCGTGTGGTTCTAGTTGTTTATGATATGTTCAAAGGCGTGCTGAAATAAGTCGACAATCCCTGTCTGCGTCAACGCGCAAAGGAGGCGTATGCTCCGCTCTATTCCGCTGCTGCTGCTGCTGCCACTCATCGTCCGCGCCCAGCCGGCCGACGAGGCGCTTGCCCACATAGAATTAATTCGCGAAACGCGCGCCTTTAAAGACAGCCTGCTGCGCCACGGCGACGACTCGCCGCTATTGCCGGACGACCGGCCCGGCTTTGCCGGCCTTTCCTACTACCCGATCGACCTGCAGTACCGCCTCGTCGGACAGATGCACCGCTACGGGCGCCTGCGCCAGATCGAAGTGCCCGACACCGGCGGGACCACCCTGACCATGGAACGTTTTGGCCGCCTGTATTTTTCCTGGCGGGAAAAAGAGTACTGGCTCGAGGTCTATCGCAGCTTGGAAAACGGCCAGTTAGAGGCCTTTTTTCGCGACGAAAGCAGCGGATCGACCACCTATTCCGGCGGCCGCTACGTCGGGATAGGCCCGCTACAAGATGGATTATATCTAATTGATTTTAATATGGCTTACAACCCATACTGCGATTATAATCCCGCCTATATCTGCCCCGTTCCACCACCGCACAACGCGCTGCCCTTTTCCGTAGAGGCCGGCGAGCGCACCTATGGCACAGATCTTGCCAATTAGGCGTTAGAGCACGCCGGGCTGTGCCCGGTCCCTTTCGTCCTTTACGCGCGGAGATCTACGTGAGGCGGTTTATCGTTCTCTTTTCTGTCGGCGCCCTCATAGCGGCAACGTCCCAAGTCATCTTAAGCCTGGGCATCCACCCGGAACACCTGGCTCCACTCGGCTGGGTCCTGCCCGGCAGTGCGGCCTTTATTCTCGGTACCGCGCTGGCCGTCACCGGTCTGCTCGGACTGAGCGAACGCTACCAAATAGAAGCGGCCCATCTACCCGCGCTCATCGCCACAAAGCACGTGCCCGACGACCTCGACATCCCTCTGCGCAACGCCGAAGCGGTGCACAGCAGCGAACAGCGGTTTTGGAGTGGCTATTGTCAGGCCGCTCTGGCGCTGTGCCTCTTTTTTGGTTCCCTGCTCGGGATGAGCCTATTTCTCATTGAAAACGATACCAGTTTTGTCGGCTATATGGCCGGCCTAAGCGCTGACATCGCCATTTTTGGCCTAGTCGGTCTGCTGTGGATGGCCCATGCCCTGCGCCTGGCGCGCCTCAGTCACCTCAGCGCGCAGTCGACCGGCCGGTTGCTGGCCCATCAGCCCGACTACAGGCCCGAAGAGGAAAAACCGGCCCAGCGCGAGCCTACCCGCGTGCGCTGGGGCAACCGTCCTTCGCGTAAACGACTGTATGGAAATCAGTTAGAGCGCAGTGTGCGCGCCCTGCCCGCCCGCTAGACACCGCGTATTTGCGCTTGCCTGAGCCGCACCTACCCGCCTATATTTGGCAATATTTTCCCACACACGGTGAGCGTATGGAAATAATTTCCGCATGCTCGCCCCGCACTCCCCTGTAATCGGCGCCTATGGTCCCCCTGTGGGCCTCTGATGCACGCGGCGATTTTACCCCATTTTACGGCTCTTTTTTCCCGTTGAGCCGGTTTTTGGGAGTAAAATTCCGCTCTGCTGGCACGTGAGGCACTGCTTTTGCTAACCAAGCAGTGAGTTCACAACCAGACCAGAGGAATCATCATGCAGGCAGCGGAACACACGCAGATCCAATACGACACGGCCCTCACCCAGCTCGGCGACCAGTGCGACCAGTGCATCGACCTCGCGCAGCAGGTCCGCTCCGAGCTACAGACCGGCACGTCGGCCCACGATCTAACTCCGCTGTTGCGTCAGTCGGCTGCCGAAGTAGCACGCCTCCAGCAGGGCATTCACACCCTGGCACAGCACCCACCCCAAGAAGCGCGCGAAGCGATGCGTCTCTTGGTCGAACGGATGGGCGCATTGCTCGATCTGGAGGAAGGCAACCACCGAGTACTCACCTCCAAGGGCCTGCCCATTAACCGCCCGCGCCCCTACCGATACGGCGCAGCGCGCACGCCCCGGAGCTAAACGAAAGGTCACCATGACGCCTGCAGATTCTACCTCTCCTCTGCATCTGGGACGCAGCGATAGCCAGTTGGACAACTTCACCGACTCCTACATCCTGTTCCAGGAAACCACGCGCAAGTATCGCGAGGCCTACGAGCAGCTCGAGGCCCAGTTCGAATCGCTGACGGTCAAGCTCGAAGAGACCAATATCGACCTGCAGAAGCGCGTCGAAGAGCGCGACCGCGTCACCAACTACCTAAACAATATCTTAGACAGCATGAGCGGCGGCGTCCTCGTCGTCGATCTCAACGGCCAGATCACCCACTTCAACCAGGAAGCCGAAGAGCTGACCGGCTACGGCCAAGATCAGGTGCTGGGCTATCCCTACGCCGACATCATCGGCCTATCCGATGGACGGCAGCTAACGGCCATGCACACGCTCGATACGAGCGAGCGCCTGCTCAACAAAGAAAAGACGCTGCGCCGGGCCGATGGACGCCTCATTCCCTTGGGCTTCAGCACGTCGTTGCTGCGCGATGAACAGGGCACGGTCTTAGGCGCCGTCGAAGTATTTAACGATCTGACCGAAGTCAAGCGTCTAGAGGCCGAGGTCCAGCGCGTCAACACGCTGGCCGCCCTCGGCGAGATGGCCGCCACCGTCGCCCATGAAATTCGCAATCCCCTCGGCGGCATTGCCGGCTATGCGGGGATGCTCGAACGCGACCTGGATGGGGACGATCCCAACCGCCGCCTGGTACACCGGATTATCGAAGGCGTCGGCCGACTCAACCGCATCGTCTCCAGCCTGCTGACCTACACGCGCCCGCTGCGCCTGAACGCCTATCCGGTCAACCTGGTCGAGCTCGTCGAAGAGACAACGGCTTTTTTCGAAATCGACCTCGAGCGCCAGCGCGACGACATCGCCGTCGAACGCGACTACGCGGCCGAACCGCTGGTCTGCCGCCTCGATCCCGAACAGCTCCAGCAGGTCATTCTCAATTTGCTGCAAAACGCCACGCAGGCGATGCCCGAAGGCGGCACGCTGCACATTCGCGTCTTTGCCGAAGGCGATACAGGCGCCTTCTGTATCGGCGACACCGGCATCGGTATGGAGGCCGATGTGCGCGACAAACTTTTCACGCCCTTCTTCACGACCAAGGAAGACGGCACGGGCCTGGGACTGGTGACCTCGAAAAAAATCGTCGAGGCCCATAACGGCGCCATCCGCGTCGACAGCCAACCCGGCCAGGGCACCCAATTTTACGTCCATTTACCCCAATAAACACAGCGAGGAACACATCATGGCAAGCAAGCGCATTTTAGTAGTAGACGACGACTCCTACGTCCGCGAGGCAACAGAAGAAATTCTGCGCCGCAAGCAGTACGACGTCGACACCGCATCTGACGGCAAGGCCGCGCTGGCCAAGCTCGACGATGCCGACTACGACCTGATTCTCTCCGATATCAAGATGCCGGTGATGAACGGCATGGAGCTGCTCGAATCGGCCCGTCTCAAATCCCCGGATACGCACGTCATTATGATGACGGCTTTTGGCACGATCGAAGACGCCGTCGAAGCCATGAAAAAGGGCGCCTACGACTACGTGCAGAAGGGCTCGGCCGACCCGACCGAAATCGAATTAGTCGTCGAACGCGCGCTCAAGTTCCAGGAGACCGAGCGCGAAAACAGGCGCCTGCGCTCCGAGTTGCAGGACAAGTACAGCTTTGGCAGCATGATCGGCAAAGCGCACAATATGGAGCAGGTCTTTGACATGATCGGCACGGTCGCCGACAGCCGCGCCACCGTCCTAATCTGCGGCGAGAGCGGCACCGGTAAGGAACTGGTCGCCCGCGCGCTGCACTACAACAGCTCGCGCCGAGCGGCTCCCTTTATCCGCCTAAACTGCGCCGCCCTACCCAAGGACCTGATGGAAAGCGAGCTGTTTGGACACGAGAAGGGCGCGTTTACCGGCGCCATCAAGCAGACCCGCGGCCGCTTTGAAATGGCCGATGGCGGCACGCTGCTGCTCGACGAAATCAGCGAGATTGATCCGGGCCTGCAGGCCAAACTGCTGCGCGTGCTGCAGGAGCGCGAGTTCGAGCGCGTAGGCTCGACGCAGACGATCAAAGTGGACGTGCGCATCGTCGCCACCACCAACCGCGACCTGCAGGCCGAGGTCGAAGCGGGCAACTTCCGCGAGGACCTCTACTATCGCCTCAACGTCATCGAAATGGCCCTGCCGCCCCTGCGCGAGCGCAAGGAGGATATCCCTGCGCTGGTTAACAACTTCATCGCCAAGTACAACGCGGAAAACGGCAAGGACATTGAGGGCATCGCCGAAGATACGCTCGAGGCGCTCATGCAGTATGACTGGCCCGGCAATATCCGCGAGCTAGAAAACTACACCGAGCGCGCCGTCGTTGTTTCGCGCGGCCCCAACCTGGTGCCCAGCGACTATCCGCAGCGCCTCTCGGCCGGACCGCAGGATCGCGGCGGCGACGGAGGCATACACGTCGGGATGACGGTGCACGAAATGGAGCGCCGACTGATCATGAAAACGCTCGAATCCTGCAAGGGCAACCGCACGGAAGCGGCCACCCTGCTCGGCATCAGCACGCGCACCCTGCGCAACAAGCTGCACGAGTACGGCGAGATGAATGCCTTCAAGGAAGGCGGCAAGGGCGAATTTGAGGTCGAAGAGGAGCTAGAAGCCGTAGCGGCATAACGACCGACGTAAGCGATCGTTTACAGCAACTGAGGGGGCCTCCGCGCAAGGGGAGGCCCCCTCTCCTTTTATATATGGTGCAGAAGTTGATTTATTCTCCATTACACGCTATTTTTCCCTCCTCTCAGCCCGTAAAAGCGGGGCGATGGATCATGTAGACTCTTTTGGAGACCACTCCGTTGAGCGACGACGAATCCCTGCGGACCAACCAAAATCCGCTCATTGTCATCGGCGATAAAATACAGCCCAAGACGCACCTCGTCTCGCTGCTGCAGCATCTGCGCACGGAAAATGGCCACCTGCCCGAAGAGGACCGAATTCAATACGCCGTGTGCAAAGACAGCACTCAGGTAGCACTCGCCCTCCGACGCTACCTCGGCGCGGTGAAAATGATCCTGCTCGGCCCCGACCTCATTGGCAACTCGATTACCGTAGCGCGCATGCTATCGAAAAAAGCCAAGATCGTCGTCGTCATTGATCCCCGGATCAACCCGCTCGGCCGCGACCCCGACCTAGCGCTGGCCATGCAGAAAAACCTCGACGAACTCGGCGTCATTGTCACCACGGTTTCCAAGGCAGACGGCGATTTCTTTGCCCCCATCGTCAACGACTACGTCGTCTCGGGCATGGCCGTCGGCATCGACCTCGAAAGCATGACACCCGAGGAACGCGGCCGGATGATCGATATGCGCCTGGACGCGGTCAACACCTTCCCCTCGCTGCCCGAGACCCAGCGCAAAGTGGCCGAATTGGACGATCTCGATCCGCCCAAAAGATGGGCCGAGGCCATCGATCCAGACGTGCCCACGCGCACGGTTATCCTGCGTCTGCTCAACAGCGCGCGCTACAGCTTTCGCGCGCGCGTGGAAACCATTGATCAGGCCGTGGCGCTGGCCAGCGCGCGCACCATTCGCGAAATCGTCACCGCCTGCCAGATGCGGCAGATTCTGCAAAAGACCACCGAGAGCACGATCGATCAGTACTGGCGCCACTCGCTGGCTACGGCCTTTTTTGCCAAGCTGCTCTCCCTCCCAGCCGAACCGGCCGAACAGTCCTCGCAGCAAAAGAGCGAATTTGAGCGCTTTCAGCTGGAGGACGATCAGGTAGCCGCTCTGCGCGAAGGAGCGCTGTGGACCCGCTTAGAACTGCATGACAAGGACGATACCTTCACGTCGGGACTTCTGCACGACATCGGCAAAATCACGATGATCATGTGCCTGGAGGATTCGCTGAAGCTGGTCAACACCCTTATCGAGTCCGAGGCCCAAGAAGCGCAGGAGAGCAACGAGCTGTGGGCGCACTCGATCATAGATATCGAGCGCTTTTTGATGCAGGACATCGACCACCAGGTCATCGGCTCGCGCCTAGCTGAAAAATGGGAACTGTCCCCGGGCATCATCCAAGTGATCGGCCACCACCACGACATAACCGAGCAATCGCCCGACCTGCTAAAAATCGTCGCGTTGGCCGATCTGGCCGGCAATTGCCTCTTTCCCTACCCCGGCGAGAAACACCATCCGTTTCCCGCCCTCTTTGAGCGCATAGATAAAGCGGTTAAGGGAAAGATCGGCGCGCGCTTTGACCAGGCCGTCGAAGAGGTGCTCAACGAGGAGATCGGCGACGAGTTGGCCCACGTGATCGGCAAGCTCAACGTGCCCGATGCCCTGTGGACCTTGATTGACCACAAACGATTTTTCAAACTGTGCTATATAACGGCACCAAAAATTAAGAGTACGGCCATCGCCTTTCTGCAGCAGACGGCCTGACGGGCCTCCCGCCCGTTGCACGCTGTCTCTCTAGGCGCACGAGGCGCTGGCCATGGCTCCTATTCACACCCCGCACTTAGGAGGCTGTTCCTTTGTCCGCCATCGGTTTTCCACTGCGACTCGTAGCATCTCACAACCCGCGCGCCGGACTCTGGCGCGCTCGCCGCGGCACAGGCAGCCGAGTCGGGTCGGGGCACTTTCGCATCTCGAACGAAGCGCTGGTGCCTCCATCTATTCAGTTGGACGACGATGCCAGCGCAGAGGCGCACCTTACAGCTCGCCTGTGCGAACGCGCGCTGCATCTGGTGCTGCGCCGCTTTTCCACCTCAATCAGCGACGACTTCTGGACGGCGCTCGACGGACGACCGATCTACTTTCTGCGCGACCACGAACGCCTGCTCGACCTAGCGGACGGCGCCTTCTGCGTCGCCTGCGATATCGCACCCGAGCTGCACATTGAATGGGATCCGCACAAGGACGACTTAACGGCGGCCCAGCCCGAATTACTCAATGGCTTTGAAGTCCTGCTGGCGCTGGGTCAGCACTATCTCTGCAGCGTCGTACAGAACGCCGCGCCGCGCCGCGCCCTGCACCAGGTATTGGCCCTGCACGATGCGCTTGCTCGCAGCGAACGACTGCGCATGCGCCAGCTTCTCGAGCGCCCCCAGCTAGACAGCGGCGATGCGTTTGCCCTCTTTCTCGAGCGCAGCAACGGTCCGCGGGTCGACGAGATGGACGAAGCGACGTGGCGCGACCTGCACATCACTTGGCTACTAGGTCAGGATCGCCTCGATCTGCCCTACGATCGGCGCGCAGCCCGCGAGGTGCTGGCCAGCGACATCGATCCAGACGAAAAACGCCTGCGCCTTTACGAAGTCCTGCGCGCATACGATCGCGACATCGAGGGCGACAATATCCGCCGCATCGCATCCGAAGTCCGCGGCCAGCGACAGGAGCTGGTCTTCGGCCGCATGAGCCGTGCTTTTCACAACCAAGGCACTCTCTTTGCCGATGCCGCTCTGCTGCAGCCCGATGCCACGATGGCTGAGCTGGCCGACGAGCTCGACAGCGCTGCGCGCGACAACGACGCGCTGCAGCCAACGGCCGAAGCCCTGCGGTTGCTGCTGAGAAAACCGGATGAAATTGCCCTCACGCAGCTCGAGGGCGCCTGCGAGCGCTTTGAAGAAGCCGTTCTCGAGGTGCAGCAGCGCGATACGCTGGCCTTTTTGCAGCGGGCCAGAGAGCAGGTTGAAAACCACGGCGACGAGCTGGCTAACGCCGATGTGCCCGGCGTCGCAGACGCGCAGATCGGCCAGCAGACGATCGCCCGCCTGCAGCTAGTCGAAAAAGTCCGCCGCGCCGCGCTAGCTGCCCCCAAGCGCAACGCGGCCTACGTCGTCGTCAGCCAGCGTCCCTCGCCGACCGGCTCGCACCTTTTGGTCAAGATCAACGAGTTCGAAGAGCCCTACTTGGGTAAGTCGGAAAACCTCAAAAAGCTCGTCCGCCTGTCTGGCAACCGCGTCTACAGCAGTCCGGACTACCGATGGTTAGAGGAGGCCGACCACTGGATCGAAGCCATCCCCCTCTTTATCAAAGAGCAGGTGTCGATTGTCGACGGCCGCGAACAGACGCGCACCGTCGTCGATATTGCCGGCATGGAAGAATCGTTCCGCGAGGAAATGGCCGACCACTGGGCGCGCAACATACGCCGCGTCCTCGACGGCGAGTTCGTCGCCTTGGCGCGCGAATGGCTGACGGGCCACAGCAACCAGGAGTGTGCCGACGTGCAGCCGGACGACGTGCCGGCACTGAGCGCTCTCTTTGCGGCCCTCTACGAACGCAACTGCGCGACGATTCACCGACTCATAGAGCGCGAGGACCTCGAGCCCTATGCGGCCATGCGCCACGTCTTGCTAGAAGGCGAATCCGACCCCCGAACCGCCCTGCGCGCGCTGCACGCCGACGGAGCGGACTGGACCCATGCAGTGGAAACGCTGACGGCTTCGCAGGGCATTTCCTGCGACCTGTCCGGCTGGTCACGGCGCCGCGAAGCGGTGCGCGAAGCGCGCCAATCGCTGCCGACCCTGCACGTGCTGACCACGCAATCAGCCGGCATGACGGAGGGCTATATCCGCACCTGGTTAGAAGAGTCGATGGCTCTCTACAACATCGTCGATCGCTTCGACCTGACCGACCAAGTGGAACAGCGCCAGCGCTTTTACGCCGAGCGCATTACCGCCCTCGGTCGCCACATCGTCCGTGAATTGGGGATTTGGGTCGAAGTCGAAGAGCTTGCCTCGCGCGAACAGCTGTCCGAGTCGGCCGCCCTGCGCCGCGTCGTCGGCGGCAACAGCCAGGTCCAGCGCGAACTGGCTGCCCTCGGCGTGCTCATAGCCTATGAGGAATCGCTCCAGGGCGGTCCGATCGAAGCCCTGCGCGAGCCTACATTGGTCGAAGAATGCTTGGCTACATCCGGGCAAGATCTGCGCACGCTGGCCCTTGAACAAGTCGTCGAGCGCAACGGCGAGTTCCTGCAGCAGGCCGTTGCAGACTATCGCACGGCGCACCCCGAGTCCACCGAGGGCGAAGCGCTCCGCGCCGTAGTCGAAGGGGACGAAGACTACCGCCAAGATTTGGAGACCTATACCCGCTTTGCCGCGCGCCAGCAGGTCATCGACGCACTCGATGCCGAAGATCCCACGCGGCGATTGCGCCAGCAGGCCGACAGTTTTCTGCGCCGCTACGGCCGCTTGGCCAAGACCACCGCGCGCAAAGAAATCATCGCTGAACAGGGCCTGGCCCACTGCTCCCTACAGCCGCTCTACTACTATCAGGCCAGCGGAGCCAACAAGCGCTACCATCTGCTCTACACGCCCAGCCGCGTCGACTTGGGCCACCGCGAGCGCGAGTCGGTCGAGACCTGGTCCCAGTGGGTCGGCGGCGCCGACCGAGCCGCCGCCCGGATGGGTCGGCGCATCTACGGATTGATCAACAAATCGGTTCAGAGCTACGAAAGCCTCACGCAACCCGAGCTGCTCAAGACGGGCGAAAACGCGTCCATGAGCTCGCACTTTGCCTTTTCCAACGCGCTGTCTTTGATGACGACGGCCTCGGGCCACGGCGATATAGAAGAGATGGGCGACCAGATGAGCCGCCGGCGCGATCGCCTAATCCACCCGGCCGGCGAGGGCTACGGCGGCTACTGCGTGCCCAAAGATGGGCTGTTTTTAGAATTTGTCCTGACGCTGACCCGCGGCGAGAAGCTGCGGCAAATCGGCCTGCCGGAAGGCCAGCACGAACGAGCCGTCGAGCTAGCGCACGAAGTGCTGGCCCGACGCGACGAATACGATACCCAATTCGAGTGGGAGCAGTGGGCAGCCGACCATTTGCGAACCCACCTCGACGGATCGTCGGCCATCTTTCAGCTCACGCGCGTTGCCACCGTCCTAGACGGTCTCGGCCAGCCCGAGCTGCGCGATCCCTACCGAGTAATGACGAGCCTAGCCGCTCATTGGGGCATTCACAAAATGGTGGCCGGCGGCGAGCACGTGAACCGCTTTATGCCCTTTTTCAAGACTTGGCTTCTGCGACAGGCCGTCGTCGAAGCTGCACAGCGCCATCCGCAGCTGCCCGTCGATAGCGAACGCTTTGTCGTTGTGATGGCCGCCGAGTACAAGCCCGATACGCAGGACGGTCGCTTTGCCGCCGGCATGCGCAAATTTGAGATCATGGCCGGCACCGGCCAGCACCTGCTCTACTCGCTCGATAGCGAGGGGCAAGAGCTAGCCGCCCTCACCAGCGAAGGCTTCGCTGCGCTGCGGGCACGCGGACGCGGTGAGCGCATCGTCGAGCTGCTCGGCGCCGAAGCCGCCGCGGCAGATCCAGCTCACCTCAGCGCGATCTTTCCCGCCTATGCGCCACCGGGCGAGATGCGCATCGTCTCTCCTACCGGCCTATCGACGCAGGACCTGCTGTCCTACACCAGCGATACCCACCTCGAAGAGATCGCCAACGACGCCGAGCGCCAGCTGCTCAACGCCGGCTTCAGCGACACCGAGATCGCCGCCAACATGCAGGTCTACGGTCCCGATTTAACGCGCTGGGCCCATCGCAATCCGATGGACGACGAGACGCTACATACGCTGGGCCAGCAATTAGGAGGTCGCCTGCACGCGCTGCACCTGGCTACGGTCGGTCCCGAATACGATTACGAGCGCGCGCTGCAGGGAGCCGACGTCCTCGACGCCGGCATTCCCCATCGCCAGCTGCTCGACCTGCTGGAAAACCCGGCGCTGATTTGCGACCTCATGCTCGAGGGCAATCCGCACAGCGCGCTGGTCATCGTCGACGGAGCATCCGGAGCGCGCCGCCGCGCAATGAACCGCTTTGACGTCATGCTGTTCTTTGCCGCCGGCGACAACCGCCAGCGCGAAAGCATCTACGCCAGCATTGGGCTGGGCAGCCAGACCATCGAGTCCTGGCGCGCGGCTATGCGCCGCCGCCGCCGCCGCGCCGATGCCTTGGGCACTGCGCTGTGTGCAGGCCATTTAGACGAAGCTCAGCGCCTGTTCGACGAGGTGCGCGACGAAATAGCCCAGGAACAGGAAGTCGAACAGCAACTAGACGAAGCGGCCAAGCTGCACCGCTTTGGGCGCGACCGGCAGCGCGACCGCCATATTGCCCGCCTACTGGCCGGCATTGGCCGCGGCCTAGCGCTTGAGGAACTCGACTTTGACACCTTCCTCGCGCTGGGTGGTCTGTTTCTGCTCGACGGACAGCCCGAGCGCGAAATTATAAACTACCGCCAGCAGTTTGAAGCGCGCATTGCCGCACTTGGGAACGCGGCGGCGCCCGATCCTGAACGCGCGCTCAGCTCCCTGCTCCACGCCCGCTTCCAGCCGAACGTCGAAGAGTTTCGCGAGGAAAAAGGCATCGAGAGCTCCAACAAGGCCTCCGAGGAGAGTCCGGCGATTGCTATTGAGGCGCGCCGCCAGCTGGCCGAACGCATCGCACTGGCCCGGGCGCTCAACGAACGCCAAAGCGCGTTTGACGGCGTTGACACCGACCGCATTTCCTTTGACGCAGCCTATGCGGCCGCCGTCGAAGCGCTCGGCGACGGCGACGGGCCCCTCAGCGAGGCCGCCTTTGGCGCGTTTTGCGCCCACGCGCGCAATGCGCTACTTGCGCTGGCCAGCCAGCTGTATGACGAGGACCATCCGGAAGATACCCAAGGGTTTATCGAACGCATTTCCACGCTCTTTGCGGGCCGACAAATCGAAGAAGAAAACTGGCGGGCCATTGCCGGCGGCTACGAGGATATCGGCGACCTCGGGCGCCTTGCACAGCGCGCAGTAGAATCTGCGCAAAACGCGGCAATTGACGCAGCCGAACGCGATCGCCGTCTCGATATGATAGCCCGGGCGGGTGAGCTGTTTTACAGCCTGCAGGCTATCGAGACCACCATCGCCGCAACGCACGTAAACGCAGCCGAACGCGATGTGGCCGCCCTCTGGCGCGGCCTGGCCGCTTTTTTTGCCGAGACGATCAACGACCACTTTTATCCCTACCGGCCCTGGATATTCGATCGCGGCATCGGCTTTGATCACTACCAAGACGAGGCGCTATATGAACTGGCCGCGCGCCATCACAGCTGGCTCTACCGCTACCTGCGCACCGTAGTATGCACCTGCACGGACGTGGCTGACCTGCCCGTCCGCGAGCAGGATCTGCTGCTGGGCAACTGCCTCGAAGACCCGTCGATCGAGGCCATCGGGGCCGAGGCCGACAGCCAGGCCGAACGGTTTTGGCGCTCCTATGGGCAGCTGCGCGAGATCGCCTTTATACGCAACGACGGCTTCCCCCTACCCGATGTATTCGAAGCGTTCGATCCCGAGCTGATCGATGGGGATACCCGCGTTAATCACGTATTTGCCACACCCGTCGGCCGCACGCACTACTCGCGTGCGCTGGGCGAAGGTCCGACGCTGTGCCGTCAGCTCATAGACGAAGGGCGACTTGGAGCCAACCTCATCATCAGCCGTCATCTGCGCATAACCGGCACAGCGCCGGCTACCGCACATATAGACAGCGGGCATCTCTATATCGATGCGGCAACCTACGCGCGCGCGTTGGAACGCCACCGAGGGCTTTCCGCCAGCGAAGCGGCGCAGCGCGCCGAAGCGGTATCGGCCAAAGGCATCCGCATTGCCGCGTCGTTTGCGCGTCCTCTGCTGGCGGCGTTGGTCTACCCGTTTCACGGCGACCCAGCCTACGACAGCGGCCAGCTCGAAGCGTGCGGACTGCCCTATACCATCCAATCGCGCTTCCACACCTGGACTACCTACGATAAGGCCAAATATCCAGATATATTTCCGCCGTCTTCGGGCGTAGACATTCCCGATGAAATCGACTGGCTGAGCCGCTACGGTCAGGGGGCGAGCGAAGCGCAGATCAAGGAGTGGATCGAGCACGGCATTGAGGGCACCGCCTATACGGGCTTAGCAGCCTTTGCGCGCCAGCATCGCATCGTCATTGTAAAGGACGCGGCAGGGTCGGGCGGACGCGGAATGAGCGTCTTTGTGCTGCGGCGAGTAGACGGCAGCGTAGACGCAGAGGTCATGCGCGAGGCGGTCGATTTTACCTATCAGATCGCGCTCAAAAACAACGTATCTATTCAAGAAGTCGTCGTATCTTCGCCGGAATACTGGGCAAGTGAATCCTTTATGCGCTCCTTTGTCGACCGTCAGATCATCGATTGGGGCAGTCCAGTCGACCGACAGCGCCGACCGCGCACCAGCATCTACGGTTCACACCGCATCATTCTCTCGACGGCCGCCCCAGAAAGCAGCGACGCGAGCGACAAGTGGAACATATCGCACTGGATCACGCTCAATAGCAAACAGCTAGTGACCAACGTCGGACGCGGCGGCAATTTAGATCTCTTTTTGCCCTCGATCGTGCAGGAAGCGCACCGCGAGACCATCTTTGCCAAGTTGGCCGAGGCCGGTGCCCGCGTTATGGAGGCGCTGGCCGCCTACGAAGCGCGTACGGCCGAGCGCTATACCGAGGAAACCGGATGCGAGGTTGGCCGCGACTTGAGCGGCGTATCGTACGGCAACCCGCGCTATATGATGCTCGACTTTCTTGTCGCTCCCCTCTTTGCCGATGCGGGTGAACTAGTCGACATACAGCCGCAGTACGACGAGCGCGGCCAGCGCGTGGGCGCGCAGTATCTACTGCGCGACGGCGACGAGACCTTTCCCAGTCGCATCGTCGACTGGCGCGTCGTGCTAGTCGAGCCCAACATCGGCCTAGGCCTCTGGGACCGCGTTGCGCTGCGCGAGGCGGCCATCGAAGAGTCGAGTGCAGCAGACGCCCAGCGTTCGGTACATCCTGAGGCTATCGGTCGCCAGGCGCGCATCGTGCTGTCCGATCTAAGCAAAGCGGGCGAAGCCTATCTCGATGCCCTACAGAGGAGCGGCTTTGCACGTCGTTGATACATCGATCCAGAAAGCCGCCTGCGCGCGCGCTGCGCTGGAACTGGGCATCGCAGACGACGCACCTCTGAACGAAGAAGAGCTCAGCGTCGCCCTTAAGTATGCCCTCTGCCAAGCAGATGCCAGCGACAATCCACAGCGCGCCCTCGACCAGCTCGATGCGCTGTGGGATTGGTCGACTACCGACGTCGAAGGCGGAGCACAGCAGGCGCTCTCACAGTGCGAGCAGTTTCGCCAGCGCCTGATCGAGCTGGCACAAGACGTGCGCACGAGTCAGCGACTGGCCCCCGAACTGTGCCTAGCGCCGAGACCTCTGTCTGAGCAGCGCCTGTGCAGCCTTCTGTCCGGCCCGCACAACCACGCCGTCGTCTTTGCCGCCCCGGCGCTATTTACCCACGAGCTCTACCCGCTTGTGGTCGACGCCTTCAGCGCCGATTCGGCAGCCATAGGCCGAGCCCACTTCAACGTGCTCGGCGTCCACGTCGACTGGATAGATGAGGCCCACCGCGCTCGACGCGTCATCCTATTCGATCTGCAGCAGCTGCGCTTTGTCGAAGCACCCTTGGCGACCCCGATTCCCATCCACAGCGCTCACTTCCTTTCCCTAGGCCGAGACGAACAGGCACTGCACGCACACTGGTCCGCGCGCCTGCCCGTCGCCCAGATCAATCCATGGGCACCAGCGCAGTTGGCCGACGATAAGTTGGCCACGATCAGAGCGTGGGACGCACTGGGTCTGCCCACGCCGGCCACGCGCGCCATCGGCTCCAACGACGAGCGCACCGTCGATGAGTGGATCAATCGCCACGGCCAGCTCGTCGTCAAGCCCAACAGGGCCAGCGAAGGGCGCGGCGTGGCTTTTGTCCGCACGGCGCGCGACTGGGAAGCGTATGTATCCGACCCCGATAGAGCCGACGAGCTAATATTGCAGGTCCGTCGCGATCGCGTTTTTTGGAGAGACGATACACAGGGCACACTGCACTCACTCGCGCTACGCGTGCACGTAGCTACCAACAGATCCCAGCCACGCGCCGACGCGCACTATGTCCAGCTGGGCGCCCACGCCGATGTACCTGCCTCGCGCGGACGCGGCGGACGCATTGTTCCGATTACAGCACTGCGCGAACGACTCGTTTATGCGTGCGACAGCACCTGGCAGCCCCTTGCGCTAGACGACGCGTTCTGGCGCCTGACTTTTGATCTGGCTGAACGCGCCGCTTCTGCCTTTGACGGTCTGCGTTTGGTCGGTTTAGATCTGGTAATAGACCTAGACGATGG
This sequence comes from Gemmatimonadota bacterium, assembly GCA_038119905.1. Lineage (GTDB taxonomy): Bacteria > Latescibacterota > UBA2968 > UBA8231 > UBA8231. The sequence continues at coordinate 17,870 of JAYOKQ010000027.1, forward strand.
GCGGCCGACCCCCGTATTAATTGAAGCCAACCCCAGACCCGCAGGTCTATGCCAAGCCCATCGCTCGCACGATGGCAATACCGGCATTAGCGAGGCCCTGTGGGACGGCCTGCGCGACGTTACTACACCGAGTATCTAACCTATTCCGACAAGAGCAGAGCAATGGACGAATACCTAAGACACCTTGAACAAGCTACCGATACGCACACTGCGCTCGATCTGATCAGACCGATCGTAGAAGGTGTAAACGACGGGCACAGCAGCCGCGACCAGCGCCGGCAATTCATTCGCCACCTTTTGCTCAACCAGTCGCTGCTGAGCGCGCTGCAGACGCCTATGGCGATCGACCATCTGTTTACTCATATAACGCCAGAAATGTGGACACAGCGCTTTGCCGATGCCCTAGAACGCGAACTACCCAAAGTGCTCGTCGAGTCGGTCGACGAGCAGGCCGATTTGGACCATCGCCAGCTATTGCGCCTACTGCCCGACGACGATCCCAAAGTCCTCTTTGCCATGATCAAGGCGCTGAGTAGCTATATCGACAAACAGCAGGATTCCAAGCGACGCCTAAGCGGCATGCGCACCGCTCGCATTCTAGTCGATCTCTACCGACGCATGGCTATGGATGGCACATCTTGGCGCCGCCGCTCGGTGCCGGCCTGCCGGATTGACGGCGAGCGCATCGCCAAGCTCAAAGAGGACAAAGCTTACGACCAACTGGCCGAGGCCTACGAAGGGCGCATCAACCAGCTACAGCGCATCGACCTGCGCCGGAGTTTGGCCGATTTGGGCGAAGCGCGCGCCGCCGCACCGCGCATGAGCGAGAGCGACTTCAGCCGCACGTTTCTCGTCGAATCGCCGCTGCGCATCGGCATTTCCAGCGCCAACGCATCCGACAATCATATGCGCAGCAAAGAACAGGGCGGTAAGACGCTCAATATCGGCATCGACCTGCAGATGGAAGGTGAGGACAAAACCTCGCCACCGCTGACCGTCAGCGCGCGCCGCCTGGCCGAACCCAAACTGATCTTGCGCTCTCTGTCGATGGATTTCAAAGCCGATTTTGAGGCCAGCAGCAAGGGCGACGATGCGACCCAGAGCAAGCTATTTTTTGCCTATCGCCGCGGCGGGGACGAGGCGCTGCGCTTAGTCAAACAGTCCCTAGTACACGTCGGCATCGTGCGTGATAATTCGGATAATATTATCGACGACGTCGCTGCTTTTACCGGCGGCGGTGGGCTCGAACTAATAACCCGTAGCAAGGTCCAACAGGGTTCGGGTCTCGGCACGAGCAGCATCTTAGCCGCTGCCGTGCTCAAAATGCTCTACCGACTGTCAAATCACGCTTATGGAAAGGCCGAAAGCGAATATCCCGGACTCTACGACCAGAGCGTGCTGCTCGAGCAGAGCTTCGGCCTCAACAGCGGATGGCAGGATGCCCGGGGCGCCTGCGGCGGCCCTTCGGCCATTAAAGATTTCTACGCCCCACCGACCGACGGTCTACCCGCTCCAGAGCGCCAATTTATCAGCGGACTGGATGAGGCGCGCTTTGCCGAGCGCGTCATCCTATTTGATACGGGGATCTCGCGTGCGGCTACGCGCGGACTCAACGAGGTCCTCGACGCCTATCTAACGCGCGACCCCGACCGCTATGGCGCCATACGCGAATCGCTGGAGATACACGATCGCATGGTCGAGGCATTGCGCGCGGGGTCGTACGATCAGCTAGGTGAACTGGCCACGCGCTATTGGCAGCTGCGCTGCATCCTCGACCCGGGAGCCACCAGCGATACGCTACAGCACCTATTCGAGCATCCGTCGATGACCGAACTGAGCGCCGGCGGTCTAATCACGGGCGCAGGCGGCGGTGGTTTTGCCCTGCTCATTGCCCGCGAAGGCAAGGAACAGGCCCTGCGCCAGCAGCTCAACCACCTGCGCAAGATGGCGCCCTATGCCAAAAGTAGCGTCGTTTCTTATACCCTTAACCGGACCGGCATTTCCCTGAGCGAGAGCGCGTAGGGAACGAGCGTTGACTACTATGGCCGCAAACCGCCCACACATACTGGTAGATGGCTACAACCTGATTAAGTGCGTTCCGCTCTACAGCGAAACGCAGCATCAAAGCCTAGCCGCGGCGCGCCAGCACATAGAGTCCGTGCTCTCAGTGCATGCGAACAAAAGCAACGCAACAGTGTCTATCTACTACGACGGCGATCCGGAAGTTGGCTATCCAGACTACCAACAACGCGGCAATGTAGATATATTTTTCTCTCGGCGACCGCAAAAAGCCGATGACCTCATAATGAAGAGCGTCGCACAAAAACACGGTGCGCGCTGGCTGCGCGTAGTTACATCGGATCGCGAGATTCAGCGCTTTGCCACGCGCCACAAAATCGCGTTCACCGACTCTTTGTCATTTGCAGAAGAGGTAGAAAACCCGCGCAGCCGTCCGGCGCACACCGAAGACGTCGATCCAGGTTCCGATCCGCACTGGGCACCTAGCGACAGAGAAGTTGAAGAGCTATCCGGCGCGTTTAAACAGCCGCCAGCGCGCGAACGCACGCCTCGCACGGGACGATCGGGCGCGCGCGAGATCGATCCCAATCTGACGCTCGATCCGAGCGAAGTAGACGAATGGGAACGACTATTTAAACAGAAGAAGTCCGACTAGCTGACGATACAAAAGGAGCTATACCATGTTGATGCAGGATAAATTTGCCTTCGTATCTGGCGTGGCCAACCACCGCAGTATTGCTTGGGGTATTGCCCGCTCGCTCGATGCACACGGCGCCCGCTTGGCCCTGAGCTACCTCAGCGAACGAGAGAAGGATAGCATCGACAAACTGGTCGGCGAACTCTCGCAGACCCCGCTTATCGTACCCTGCGAAGCAACCAACGACGACTCCATCGCCGCGGCCTTCGACAAAGTCGGCAGCGAGTTTGGCCATCTCGATGCAGCCGTGCACTCGATTGCATTTGCGCGACGCGAAGATCTCGAAGACGGACACTTTCTAAGCATCGAACAGGATCATTACCAGCTCGCGCTATCCGTCAGCGCCTACTCGCTCAACGCGCTCAGTCGCGGCGCTGTTCCGCTGATGACAGACGGCGGTAGCATCGTCGCCATGACCTATCTCGGCAGCGTACGCGCCATACCGCGTTACAACGTGATGGGTGTGGCTAAAGCAGCCCTCGAGTCGGGCGTTCGCTATCTAGCGCGCGAGTTGGGCCCCCAAAATATCCGCGTAAACGGCCTGTCGGCGGGCCCCGTTAAGACGCTAGCCGCCCGGGGCATCGGCCAGTTTAATATCATGCTGCAAACGCACGCCGAACGCGCTGCGCTCAAGCGCAACGTCACGGTCGAAGAAGTCGGCAACAGCGCCCTCTTCCTCTGCAGCGAACTCAGTTCGGGCGTTACCGGTGAGATCATGTACGTCGATGCCGGCTATCGCTTTATGGGTATGTAATTGCCGACCGTCGGCTCAGGACGGCGGCGGCAGTTCCAACTCCTCCAGCACCTTCAAGCTGTGCGCCCCTGCGCGTAAACCGGTTCTGAACTGCGCACGCAGATGGACGCGCAGCAGGGCCGCATCTTCCGGCGTGTCGACATCGTACCAGGGCGGTAGCAGACCCAGCGACTGGTCGCCGATCCGCTCAAGTGTCTGTTCGAGCACGGCGCCGGTGCTCCAGTCGATATCGAAAAATGGACGGGCCGCGCCGCGCTGTAGACCCATTAGATAGTAGCCACCATCGGTGCTCGGCCCGATAACGACCTCGTGCTCTTCGAGCAACCGGAACGCGCACTCGACGTATGCTGTCGGCACGTTGGGGCTATCCGAGCCCAACAGCACCACTGCCTCAGCCCCGCGTTCGCTGCTTATGGTCACCACCTCCGTCATGCGCGCGCCCAACCCCCCTTCGCATTGAGCGACATAGGTAAATTCACCTACCTCATCTAACAGTGCACGCAATTTTGCTTCTGCATCAGCCGGCGCGTAGGCTATGATCTTCTCCTCGGCAGATACTCCGGCAACGAGCGCCGCTGAATCGAGCAAAAAAGCGCGGTATAGGCGAGCCGCATCGGCCGGATCGCAGTGCGCATGGAGCCGAGTTTTCACCGCACCGGGCACGGGGTTTTTAGCAAAGAGGGCTATACAGCGTCTCATTATACGCCTCCTGTTGTTCGCACCGTCATTCCTTTTTATTTTATTGGACCGCAAAAACCTAGCGCAACGCAACGTCAACATCGCACTAATCCACGAAAAAAGGGGAACCCAATGGCCCAGGTCAATATTATTCGCCACAATTCGATTGCCGTATTTTCCAATCCCACCGAAGTGCTGATACGCGACGATAACGGCCATGTCGTGCGCCTCGTCGAGCCCTCGGGCAACGTCGGCACGCAATATGCCAACGACGTCGGCTCGGAGTGGTTCGGCACGATTGAAAACCTCAACAAAGGGCTCCAAACCTGCGGCGTGCACTGGTCCGATGTCTATAAAACGGACGTTCTATGGACCACGCCTTCGGCCGACCGCGACGCGTGCGATGCCCGTAAAAACGACTTTAACAAAATCTACGGCGCCCTCATCAACGCCGTTACAGGTGGCCCGCTGCGCTCCAACCGCATGGCCCGCTTTACACATCAGGAGGGTTTTCCCGATCCGGCCGCCCTTTTTGAAGTCCAGATTAAAGCGGCCAAGGGCGACAACGTGACGATCGGCGGCGGCAAAGTCGACTACGGCACGTGGGTAGACCACCAGCCCTCTGGCGCCTCCGTATTGCACAAAAAGGGCGACCAGATGATTACGACGCTGGGCGACGACCTAGTCGAGGAGATGAACTTCATCCTCGAAGAGCAGTATGCCAAGCCCTTTGCCGAACAGGGTGTCGACTTTCGCAAGCAAACGGTTTTCATGGAAATTCTCGTCGCCGTTGACGACGATCCGGCCAAGACCTGGGAGCGCATCGAAATCACGCGCAAAGCCTTTGTCGATTACTTCGGTGACGACCTACCGGCCGGTTTGATCTATCCGGTATCGCGCATTCCCAACCTCGACAGCATTATCGAACCGCAGCCGCGCGTCGTATCTGGCGAAGTCGATATCATTCGCTCGGGACAGGCCGAAGACGGCTTCAGCACCTGGACCGCCATTAGCCACCACGGCGTGCGCGAGGTCATGGTCAGCGCAGTGGCCGGCGACGATGCCGGCACGCAATTGAGCACCATCGATGCACGCGTGAAAGAGGCCGGCGGACAGGGTCTCAAGGAAAACGGCATCTTCAATAACGCCTATATCGGCGCCGGTTCTGATACAGCGGCCAACCGCGCCGGACTCGGCACGTTCAACGAGTCGTTCAGCGCCTATTACGCCGGCAGCGCACCCGCCGGTCGCACGGCCCAATTTGTCGGCGGCATCCAGCGGGAAGGGGCTCCCTACGGCATTTCCAATCGCTCGATTTTCGCCGAATAAGGAGCACATATCTTGCTGAGTTCAGAAAAGATCGTCCACGCGTTCGAAGCGCAGGGCGTTACACACGTAGTCGGCGTGCCCGACAACGGCTCGCGCGCTCTCTTTGAGCGCCTGTGGGCCCATCCGCAGATCGAGGTCATTCTCACCAGCCGAGAGGGCGAGGCCTTTGGTCTCGCCTCCGGTCTCTATCTGGGTGGAGCCACGCCGCTCGTGTTAATCCAGAATACGGGATTTTTCGAGGCCGGCGACGGCTTTCGCGGCACCGCCTATAACATGGGGATTCCCCTCGTTATGCTCGTCGGCTATCGCGGCTACAAGACGATGGAACCCGGCGCACCGCGCGTCGATACCGCCGCCACGTTTTTTGAGCCGACGCTCAAGGCTTGGAATATACCCTACACTGCTATGCACGAAGACGCCGACATCGAACAGATTGCCGGCGCCTTTGCCAAAGCCCAGGAAACGTCCCTGCCCACCGCCGTGCTCATCGTACCGGAGACCGTTTGATATGCTCGATAAATACGAATGCCTGAAAAAGCTGGCGGCCCGACGCACAGATGAAGTCGTGGTCACGACTATGAGCGTGGCCATGCCCTGGGCCGAACTCTCCGATGGACCGCTTGATTTCGCCCACGTCGAAAGCGCCATGGGCCACGCCGCCGATTTTGCGCTTGGCTTGGCCATCGCTCAGCCCGAGCGCCGCGTGTTGGTTATCAACGGCGATGGGTCGACGCTGATGTGTCTGGGCACGTTGGTCACGCTGGCCCAGCGTCCAGCGCCCAACCTGACGATGGTCATAACCGAAAACGGCACCTATGAAGTAACGGGCAACCAACCGGTCCCCGGTGCCGAACGGATTGACTACGAGCAAATTTGCCGCGGAGCGGGCATCGAGAACGTGCATACGATCGAAGATGCAGCTCAGTTTGACGCGCACTTAGAGGCACATTTTACCGGCACCGGTCCACAGGTCTTTATCTGGAAGATAGAGCAGGCCAGCGAGCCCGTGCCCAAACCCAGTCGCCCCATCCGCGAACGTGCGCACAGCCTGCGCGAAGCGCTCGTCGGCTAAGCGTTCGATCGGAGAAAACCCAATGCAACTGCCCCGCATGGCCACTGTACGGCAGCGCTTTGCTGCCACTGCACTCGACGACGTCGCCGCGAGCGTGCGCCAAACGCTGGCCGAAGCCGACCTAGCCGGATCGATCCAACCGGGGCAGCGCATCGCCGTGTCCTCTGGAAGTCGAGGTATAGCCAATATCCCCCTGATTACGCGCACTGTTGTCGACTGCGTGCGGGAAGCGGGTGGACAGCCCTTTTTGCTGCCCGCCATGGGCAGCCACGGCGGCGCCAACCCCGACGGCCAGAAAGAGGTATTGGCCAGCTACGGTATTACCCCAGAGGCCATGGGCTGCCCCGTAGAGGCCACGATGGATGTGGTAGAAGTTAGCCGATTGGCCGATGACACGCCCGTCTTACTCAACCGCTTGGCCTGGGAGGCCGACGGCGTCGTGCTCATCAACCGCATCAAACCGCATACCTCGTTTAGGGGGCGCTTTGAAAGCGGCCTGATGAAGATGATGACCATCGGCCTAGGTAGTCACAAAGGGGCGACCATCGCCCACTCACAGGGCGCCGATGGACTAGCCCGACTCATTCCAGCATGGGGCGCTGAAATCTTGGCCAAAGCGCCCATACGCATGGGCTTGGCTATAGTCGAAAACGCCTACGAAGAGACGCTGCGGGTCGAAGCGCTGCGCCCTGAGCAGTTCGAAAACCGCGAACCACACCTACTCGAAGAGGCGCGCACCGCCATGCCGCGGATTATGGTGCAGGGCGTGGATCTGCTCATCGTCGATGAAATAGGCAAGAACATTTCCGGAACCGGAATGGACACCAATGTCGTTGGCCGCATGCTGCTACCCGGCGTTAAGGAACCCGATAGCCCGGGCGTGGCGCGCATCGTCGCCCGCTCGCTGACGGCAGAGAGCCATGGCAACGCCAACGGCGTCGGACTGGCGGATATCATTACGCGCCGTCTCTACGACACTATTGATTTTGGGGCGACCTATGCCAACGTCTTTACCACGACGTTTCTCAACCGCGCCAATATACCCGTCATCATGGAAAGCGATCGCCAAGCGATTGAGGCTGCTATCGACGTGCAGCGCTTGGCCCACCCCGAACGGGCGCGCGTAGTGCGCATCAAGAACACGCTGGATATCGGTCAGATCGAAGTATCGGAAACGCTACTGCGTGAGTTTGCCGACCATCCCGACCTAACGCAGGTAAGCGAACTCGCGGAAATGAATTTTGACGAATCGGGGCAGCTGCGCTAAGTGGAGGTTCATAGGTAGATACGCGCCACGTGGAGGGCCTGGCAGCCGGAAGGCGAGCGGGCCCTTTTTTATAGCTCTTTGCGGTAGCGCTGCGAGGGTATTTTGAGCTGATCGCGGTATTTGGCGATCGTGCGGCGAGCGATCTTTAGTCCATCTTCGCTCAGGCGATCGGCAATTTCCTGATCCGACAGCGGTTTGGCTTTGTCTTCGTCGGCTACCATGCGAGCGATCTTGTCCTTTACGGAGCGAGCCGAGACATCTTCCCCGTCGTCCGTGCTGACGCGACTGTCGAAAAAGTACTTCAGCTCGAATACGCCGTGCGGTGTTTGCATGTACTTGCCGTTGCTGACGCGACTAATCGTCGACACGTGCATTTCTACGGCATCGGCGACGTCCTGCAGGACCATGGGCCTCAAATGGGAGGAACCGTGTTCAAAAAAGTCCATCTGCGCCCGCACCAAATAGTTGGCCACCTTGAGCATAGTCGTACGACGCTGATGGATCGCATTGATCAGCCAGCGCGCATCGTTGAGTTTTTTCGAAACGTAATTCTTTACGTCGTTAGGACCCTTTTTCTCTTTCGGCTCTTTGAGCAAATCGGCGTATTCGGGATTGATGCGCAGCGCCGGGAGCGTGCCATCGGCCAGCGCTACAACCCACTCTTCGCCCTCTTTTTCGACGATGAGGTCCGGAGTGATGTAGGACACCTCGGTATCGAGCGTCAGCAGCCCGTTGTAGTCGCTGCTGCTCTGCGAGCCCGGATAGGGCTGCAGATTCTCGATGACTTCAAGTGCGTCTTTGAGCAGATCGTTCGAGATACTCAGGGCGCGCGTTATGCGCGTCAAGCGACGGCGCGTCAGGTCTTCCATGTGGTCGCGCACGATTTCTAGCGCCAATTCTGCCAGCGGCGCATCGCTGAGCGCGAGCTGAATCATCAGCGACTCGCGCAGGTCGCGCGCGGCAACGCCCGGCGGCTCAAACGTCTGTATAATCCGCAGTACGCCCTCGACGTCTTCCACCTCGACATCGAGATCGGCGGCGATTTCTTCGACGGAGCAGCCCAGATATCCTCTGTCATCTAGATTGCCGATGATGTATTCGCCGATCTCGCGCTCGTCGAACGAGAAATCACCCAGCGCCAGCTGCTCCTGCAGCTGCTCAACCAGCGGAGGGATCGTAGTGATGCGGTTTTCCTGCGGTTCGCGGTCGACCTCCCAATTGGGATCGTATTCAGTGCGTTCACTGTTGTAAGCGCCGGTGTCGAATTGCTCGTCGAGCAAGGCATCCCAGTCGACTTCTTCGCTCTCTTGAGGCAGCTCTTCTTCTTCTTTGAGCCCCTCGACTTCTGCAGCGGGCTCTTCTACCTCTTCCAGCTGTTCCATGGTCTCTTCGAGTAGCGGATTGAGCTCTAGCTGCTGCTTGATCTCCAGCTCTAACTCCAGCGTCGACATCTGCAGGAGCTGCAGCGACTGGATAAGCTGTGGAGCCATTTTCTGCTGGAGACTCAGATTTTGCGCTATACGAAGCATTTTATGACTTATCTAAATATTTTTACAGGTATTTATGGAACTGGTTCGATAATTGCTGTATGGAGAGTATACTAGCAAAGGGGAAAATGTGTCAAGCAGCGAAATAGACCGTCTGCAGCTCAGCGATCCAGGCGAAAGCGCTCGCCTAAATAGATGCGGCGCACCTGCTCATCGCTAGTCAATTCACCCGCTGTGCCGGCCGTTAGAATCCGACCGTCGACCATGATATAGGCGCGATCCGTAATCGCTAGCGTCTCCCGCACATTGTGATCGGTTATCAGCACGCCCAGTCCCTTCGCACTCAGATCAGACACGATGTTCTGTAGATCTTCCACCGTGCGCGGATCGATCCCTGCAAACGGTTCGTCGAGTAGGATATAGCGTGGATCGCAGGCTAGCGCGCGCGCTATTTCGACGCGGCGCGTCTCTCCGCCCGATAGCGTATCGGCGCGCTGATCGGCCCGCGCCTGCAAATGCAACTCACAGAGTAGTTCATCGAGACGGGCAGAGAGCGCACCGCGCTCCATCTTGCGCGCCTCTAAGACGGCGCGAATGTTCTGAGCAACCGTCAAGCGGCGAAAAATCGACGTCTCCTGAGGCAGATAGCCAATGCCCTGGCGTGCACGCCGGTACATCGGCAGAGCGGTGATATCGGCGCCATCCAGTTCGATACGTCCCTCGTCCGGCGTGACAAAGCCCACCATGCTGTGAAACGTAGTCGTCTTGCCCGCGCCGTTGGGTCCGAGCAACCCAACGACTTCGCCCGACTCCACCTCAATACTAACGCCATCGACGACGGCTCGGCCACCGTAGCGCTTGCGCACATTATCCGCTCGCAGCGTCACGGCGCTTCATCCCCTTCTGGAACATACGTACCTTTTATTTGGGGACCCACCTCTACGCCGGACAGTGCTCCAGCGACGAAATAGATGTCCATCTCTTCTCCTTCGACGCGATTGGCAGCGACCTGATCCTCCGCCCGCACCAAGCGCGATTCCAAGACGGCGCTACCTTCAACCCGCACCTGGTACAGCCGCTCATCGGCAAAATACAGCACCATGCGATCACCGCGAAAGCGACTCACTTCGTCCCGCTCGATCTGATGATAGGTCACATCCGCTTCGCTTTCCAAAGCGATCTCTTTCAGCCGGTCATCCTGAAGAACGATCAAACCATGGCGACCGGCCAGCCAACTAGCGCTCTCTCGTCCCACCTTGACGCGCCCATTGAGCGCACCGCCAACCCGCACCTGTGTTGCCACCCCCGCCGACAGTTGCACCGTCATGGAGTCGGCCGCAATCCGATACGAAGCCAGCGTGTCGCCCCCGCCCTCCCACAGCACGACATCGCCCAATAGACCAACCTGTTCTTCCGCAGACGCATAGTAACCGCGCTCAGATTGCATCTGTACGCTACCGCTTGCCAGCCGAAAGCGTCCTTCGCCGTCGAGCCGCTTCTGCGTCATATCAAAGTGCATGGAGTCAGCCTCTATGCGCAGGTCGTTTTCGTCGCGGCTGTGCAGCTGCGGCGCACCCACCAACCAACCGCGCTCGGCGTCCAGATCAAATCCGAGGCGCTCTCCGCGCAAAGTCCCCTCCCACTCGGCTGCCTTTATCGACACGCCTCCGTCGGCAGTTAGCAGCTCCAACGCATGATCGTAGAGCATATGTCGCGCACCCAGCCGGCGAGCACCTTCGCTAAATTCAACGGCTCCACTAGCCTCGACGCGCTCAAGGTCGCGTTCGTAGCTCAAATCGGCCGCCTCAATCCGCCGCGCATTGCGCTCATAGCGCGCTGGATCGCCGCGCATATGCGAACGGTGTTCCTCCCAGTGCTCGGTCCACTCAGCGGCCTGTAGGCGCGCGTCATCGCGCACTGCACGCACCCGGCCGCGCGCTTCGAGTACCCGTCGATCGACGTCTATTGCGATCTGCTGTGCAGAAAAAGCACCTGAAGAATCGATTCCCTCCACGCCCCCGTCGAGCACCAGCTGTCGATCGTCCGGCATCCAGTGCGCCAGCGCGCTGTGAAGATCTATGCTAGCCACGCGTAATTCAACGCCTTCGTAGCGGACCTGTAGACCGCTCTCAAGGTGCTGGCTGCGCTCTCGCTCGGCCCGAATCTCTACCTCGTCTTCGCCCCAGTTCCAGCGCCCATTCACCTCGTGTACTACCCAAGCATCCACCGATGAATTGGTCTCCAAATCGCGTCCGCTCTCAACGCCCTCTGCAAGCTCAACGCGCAGCGCACCGGGAAAAGACAGACGCTCCCCCTCGGACTCCCAGCGCAGCGAGTCGGAAAACACCGTCACGCTATCGGTCCCTACGAGAACCACGTCCCCAGCCATTTCAATTGTTCCACTGCGATGGTCCAGATACATACGCCGAGCCGATAGCGCCGCACCGGCCTGCCCAGCGCCGTCAAAAAACGACAGGCGCACGCGTCCCATAGCCACCGCCATTTGCCGTTCGCTATACTCGCGCACGGAGTCGGCGCGAATGACTAGGCGCGTGCCTGGTCGCGTCAGCTGCAAGGAAACGCCTGCGCCTTCTGCGTCGGCGTCTGGGACGTCCAACTCTACACCTTCCGGCTCGATCGGCGCACAGTTACTCAAGCACAGGAGCAGTATACCAAAAAAAGGTCGCGTCCCCACGCAGAGGACGCGACGCAAAAAGACACAAATAGAAATAAACGCCAAGAGCTCTAGGACGCGGCGACCTGCCCCTCGTCATCGGTCCTGCGCTCCTGCTGATACGCCAGAGAAGCGCCGACAAATCCCGCGAAGAGAGGCGATGGATTATCCATACGCGATTTGAATTCAGGATGGGCTTGGGTCGCCACAAAGTAGCGATGATCGGGCAGTTCAAGAAATTCCATCAGGCGCGTTCCATCAACGCGGCGGTGATAGCCCGAAAAGACTAGCCCCTCGTCCTCGAGCAGTTCGACAAAGCGCGGTGAAATTTCATAGCGGTGCCGATGGCGTTCTAACACGACCTTGTCGCGCTCGAGCATAACCATGCCGATGCGGAACGCTTCTTCGGGCATCTCGAGTAGCTGGCCGATACGGCGCGCATCCTCTGCGAGACGGCCCGATTCTTCGTACAGTTCGAGCACGCGACTGTCTTTCTTTAGCACGGCAGCATAAGCCCCCAAACGCATGCTGCCCCCCATGCGCCCGCCCTCAATGACGTCTTTTTGGCTTTCTTGAACGCAGACCACGTTCCACTGAGACCCCTCGTCAAATTCCTCGGACGTCGCCTTTTTAATCCCGGCGACATTGCGCGCAAATTCAACTACGGCCAGCTGAAGGCCGTAGCACAGTCCCAAAAATGGCACGTTGTTTTCGCGCGCATAGTTGATGGCCTGTATAACGCCCTCCGCGCCGCCGCTGCCGAAAGCACCCGGAACGATGAGACCATCAAAGCGATCCAACTCGCTCAGACTCATTTCTCCGCTTTCAAACTGGTGGCCGTCTATCCAAGTAATTTCCACCTTGGTGTCCCACGCCACACCGGCGTGAACCAGCGATTGATTGACGGAGATATAGGAATCGGTGAGCTGAAAGTCGCCTATGCCGACGTACTTGCCAACCATGGCCACTCGCACAGTGTGTTTGGGCTCTCGACTGCAGCGAACGAGCCGCTCCCAGCGATCCCATTCGGGCTTCTGCTTCGGCGTCAGCGAGAGCTTTTTGAGCAGCTTGTCTCCGAGCCCTTCCGCCTCTAGCGTAAGGGGGATATCGTAGATCGTCTCGACATCAGGTGCTGATATGATATGGTCGTTCGGCACGTTGGCGCCGATTTGAATCTTCCGCTTGCGCACCTCGTCAATGGCAATCTCTGCACGACACACGATAAAATCGGGAAAAATGCCGTGTTCGCTGAGCATGCGAATCGCCTGCTGCGTTGGCTTGGTCTTCATCTCGCCGACGTGCTGCGGTATCGGCATATAGGTGATGAGCACGTGCACGAAATGCTCTTCGCCGAGCTCGCGCTCAAGCGCTTTGATGGCAAAGAGAAAAGGTTCGTTTTCGTAGTCGCCAACCGTGCCGCCAATCTCTACGAGCACGACGTCAAAGCCCCTGCCGGCCTCCTGAATGCGCTGGGTAATCTCGTCGGTTATATGCGGAATGGGCTGCACGGTTTGCCCAAGATATTCACCGCGGCGCTCGCGCTCTATCACCGTATGATAAATCTGCCCCGTCGTCAGGTTGTTGCGGCGCGGTAGGTCTAACCCCAAAAAGCGCTCGTAATTGCCCAAATCCTGGTCGATCTCGCCGCCGTCGTCCGTCACCCAGACCTCGCCGTGTTCGGTGGGTCGCATAGTGCCCGCATCGTAGTTGAGATAGGGATCGATTTTAACCGCAGTACAGCGATAGCCGTATTCCGCCAGAATCTTGCCCATGGAAGCTGTCGTGATGCCTTTGCCCACGCCACTCATAACGCCCCCTGTTACGACGACGTATTTGGGTCCCTTGTATTCCTGCGTCAACGTATAACTCCTTCAGTGCCGCATTTGCGCGCCGGTCAAAAAGAAGCGGCGACAGATGTCCTGTCGCCGCTGTTAGTCGATTATTCTGGGAACTTTATAATGGCCGCCTTGTCGATCCGGTGCAATAGATCGCAGCGCATCGAGCGCTGGAAAATGCTCGGCTTCATCTGGTCGAAAGGCATTGACCATCGGCAGCACGTGCGAAGTCGGCTCGACCCCCTCGGTATCCAACTCGTTGAGTTTCTCCATGTACTCGAGGACCCCATTGAGTTTCACCATGAGAACGCGCTCTTCGTCTTCGGTAAAACGAAGGCGAGCAAGCGCGGCCACTACGCGGACATCATCAATCGTAACTGCCATATTTATCGCTATTTACAAGATTAATTACACACGTTATGCGCTCGGTCGTCTCAGCGCGAATTGGCACTAATATGCTTCAAAGCGGAGGGCTACGCAAGGGTTTTATCCCCTTGAAGCCCCACCGCACTTTACCTATACTTTCGCTCTAAAAAACGAGGAATAACCATGGTGGGCAAGGCGTTTACTGTAGCGGAAGCCAATGAAATGCTGCCGCAGATCGAGTCGATTTTCCAGCGGTTGGAAGCAAAGAAAACGGCGTTGGGACATCACGTGCAGAAACTGCATGTCCTCGACGCGCTGTGGGGGGACGAAGTAAAGAATAACGCGAGTAATCCGGACCACGACGACTTTCAGCAGCACCGCCGGCGGATTGGTTATCTCAAGGAAGATATCCTGCACATCATCGAGGAAGAGTTACTCGCCCTCGGCGTGCGCTTTCCCCAGGGTGGCTTGGAACGAGGTCTGGTCGATTTTCCGACGACCTACGAAGGCCGCTGGGTATTGCTGTGCTGGCAGCGCGGCGAGCACGCAGTGCGCTACTGGCACGAAGTGGATGGTGGGTTTGCCGGACGCCGCGAGATACAGGCCGAGCACCTCATCTCCATGGGGCACGACGACGCGGGGGAATACCCGACCGAATACTGAGCCCCATTCCCCACGCGTGGCGCGCGAATAGACTCAGGCAGCCAAGCGCACGTTGGAAGGCCTGCGCAGACGCTCGAGTTCACTTCTTAATTCCGATATATCGCTCAACAGACGCGAGCGGCGCAGCGCGTACTGGCGCTGTTGACGCTCCGCAATCTGCGTCTTTTCCTGTATATCGCTCAGTTCGTCGGCGATCTTATGCAGTTCGCTATCGGCCTGGCGCATTTTTTGGTTCTGGATTCGCATGCTGTTGACCGTGACCAAACGCAAACAAAGCGGTACGGCGATCAGCACAAAACCGAGTGCATATTCCAACACGTCTTCCTGCTTTCTGATAATACTTAGTATCAACTGAATCTATCTAAGTATATCGACGCACCCAGCGAAACCTCTACTGATTTTCACTGCTCTTTTTGCGCTTCCATCTTCTCTATGTCTGTCATCAACAAGCGCACAATCTGCCGCTCGCGCTGGTTGGCTCCCGATACGAGGGCTAGGATTAGGCGCATGGTATCGCCCATCTCAAATTCTCCCATCAGCGATTCCATGACCGCGCGGCGTTCATCTGGCAGGCGCGCATTGATCTGACCGTACAGCGTTTTAATGTCCAATATGAATTTCCTCCATGGCGCTAATCTGGACCGCGTGATTCTCTGCGTCAAGCCGCACAAAATACTTGACCGAAGGTCCAATATACAGTACACTATCCAACGCTTCACCCAACATATTGTTTCTTCTGCCCGTCTCCCCCCCATTACGGGCATCCGGTCTGCACCCTGTTTGCGACCCGTTTTGCACTCCCCTCATAGATTCGAGTCAACGCCTAGCTGCGCCCTCCACAGGAGGGCTAATCTACTGGGAGCCCCGCACCGTGCGCCTTACACAACTGGAAATTTTCGGATTCAAATCATTTGCCCAGAAAGTAGTTATTCCGTTTGATCCGGGCATCACGGCCATCGTTGGCCCCAACGGCTGCGGCAAGTCCAACGTCGTAGAAGCGATTCGCTGGGTCTTAGGCGAGCAGCGAGCGGGCACCTTTCGCAGCCACAAGATGGAAGAGGTCATCTTTGCTGGGACCCGCAACCGCAAGGGCCTGGGTATGTCGGAAGTGGCGCTAACCATTGAGAACCACGAGAGCATACTGCCCGTGGAGTTCAACGAGGTCATGCTGACCCGCCGGCTCTTCCGCTCCGGTGAGAGCGATTACTTGATGAATAAGATCCCCTGCCGACTGCTCGACATCACGAATTTGCTGATGGATACCGGGCTAGGCCAAGGCGCCTACTCGGTCATGGAACAGGGCATGATCGACGAGATCGTCAGCGAGAAGACGGAAAACCGCCGCCGCATTTTAGAAGAGGCCGCCGGCATAACTAAGTATAAGACGCGACGTCGTTCGACGTGGAATCGCCTTGAGGCGACGCAGGCCGACCTAACGCGTATTGAAGACATCATTGCCGAGGTCAAACGCCAGGTCGACTATCTCGGGCGCCAGGTGGGACGCGCGCGCCGCTACCAAGAGTACAAGCAGGAATTCGACGCGTTAGAAGTCCTACTCGGTCGCTATACGTTTTTCTCTATACGCGCCGAGCTCAAACCACTCGAAGAAGAATTCGAGCAACTCAACCGCGGCAGCGAATCAGATTACACCCACTTTACAACGCGCGAAGCCGAATTGGAAAAGGCCCGTCTAGCCCTTACAGACGCTGAGAAAGGCATGCAAGAGGCTGGCCTCCAACTCAACAGCCGCGTCGAAGAAATTCACGGGCGCGAGCGCGAGCTAGTGGCCGTCCGCGGACGCCGAGAGGCTGCCGAGCAGAGCGTGCAGCGAGCCCAGCGCGAAACAGAAGACTACGCCGGTCAGCTAGGACAAATCCGCACGCAGCGCGGTGAAAATGCGACCCGCTTAGAGGCAGTGCGCGAAGAGCTAGGTGCGACAGAGAGCCAGTTGAAGGAACACGAGCGAGAAGCGCAGCAGAGCGAAGAGACCTATCGCGGTCTGCGCTCGGCCCTTGAGGGACATCAGCGCCAGCGCATGGACGCCATGCGCCAACAGGCCGACAACAGCCGCTCCCTTGAACGCCAGCAGGCCGAACGAGATTCGCTCGACGAACGCGAGACGGGAATGCGCGAGGAGTTGGACGAACTCGACGCCGAGCGCAGCGGCGCTCACCAGCGAAGGGCCGATCTAAACGTCCAGCTCGAAGGGGCGCGAACCCGACTAAGCACATCGCGTCAGCATCAGGCACAGACCCAAACTGCCGTCACCGCGGTGCGTCAACAGCTCGATACACTTCAGGAACAGCGCGGGGAGTTGCGCCGCGCCGCCGCCGCAAACGAAGCGCGTCTACAGGTGCTGCAAAAGCTGCGTTCAGGCTACGAAGGATACGCCAGCGGCGTGCGCACGCTCATGCTAGAATCGCCCTATGCCCACGTTTTTCAAGGCGTACTCGGCGACCTAATCGAAGTAGCACCCGAATACGCGCGTGCGGTCGAAACAGCGTTGGGCGAATCACTGCAGGCACTAATAACCCAAGGTAGCGAAGGCGTTGTCGAGTCGATACAGCATCTCAAAGACAGCGCTGGGCGGGCGGGTATCTACCCCCTCGACTGGCCGCTGCCCGCCCAGCAAAGCGTCCAATTACCCGCGGCTACGGGCCTGCGTGGCCCACTCTTAGATTTCATGCGCGTCGATGCCATCGTCGCTCCTCTGCTGCAGCATCTGCTGCACAATACCTTTCTCGTTGAGGACCTCCGCACTGGGATCGAACTAGCCCGTCAGCATACGTCCACGGCACTGCGCTTTATTACGCCAGACGGCGATGCGATTGACCTCTACGGACGCGTCGCCGGTGGAAAAGCAGTCGACGAAGAATCTGCTCTACTAGGACGGCGCAACGAAATACGCACGCTGCGCGATCTGCTAGCGCGTCAGCAGGCGCAACTAGTGGCGATCGACCTGCAAATCAAGGCCCAAGAACAGCGACGAGGCGCGCTAGAAACGGCTCAACAGGCACTCGACAACGAAGTCAATCAACACCGCGAAGAAGAGCGCGAGTGCACGCACAGCTATCAGAATGCCGATCAAGAGGTCAAGCGACTCGAAGCGCGGTTAGAACAGGTGCGCAGCGAGGTTGGGCGCATTGCCGAACGCAGCCAGACCCTGCACGAGTCGATCGCAGCTCAGACCGAGCGTTTGGCCAGCCTAGACGCACAGAGCCAAGAGATTGAACAGGCTATTGAGGAAGGTGAAGCACGCCTGCGCGCTAGCGAAGCGACGCGTCAGGAAAAGCGCGATCAACTCGGCGTGCTGCGCGTCGAGCGTGCACGCACCGCAGAGTCTGCACAAAGTCTCGAGCGCGACGCCCAGCGCCTGGGAAACATTGAGGAAAACCTGAACCGCAACATAGAACGCCTACAAAAAGAAGGCGAACAAGCCGCAACCGAATACGAAGAGCGCGGCGCGCAGATTGCCCGCATGGAAGAGGAGTTACACTCACTGCACGAAGGGCGAGACGTGCTAGCCGCGGCCCAAGATGAACGACGCCAGCAGTGGGCCGAACTCAACGCGCAGAACAGAGAGCTAGAAGAACAAATCAGCCGCATGCAGCGCGAGCTCAACACGCAGCGCGAACGCAGACATCAGGTGGAACTGCGCATATCGGAACTAGGCAATCGCGCCACGGCAATTCGCCAACGCCTGCAGGAAGAACAGGCCTGCGACGTCGAGACAATGGGCCCACCCGAAGAAGAGATCGATCCGCAGGAATCACAGCGCCGCCTCGACGAACTGCGCCAGTCGCTGCATCGGCTCGGCTCAGTGCACTTGGGCGTCTTGGAAGAGTACGACGAGCAGAAAGAGCGCTACGACTTCCTCGTACAGCAACGTGACGACTTGGTAATTGCCGCAGAAGACCTCAGGAAAACGCTCAATCTCATTGATCGCACGGCACGCCGAATGTTCGTAGAGACCTTTGGCCAGATCAGAGAGAAATTTCAGCAAACCTATGCGCGCTTCTTTGAAGGCGGACAGGCCGACTTGAAGCTGCAGGAAGGCGTCGATCCCCTAGAGGCAAGTATAGAGATCACGGCTAGGCCGCGTGGTAAGCAGCTCCAGAGCATCGCCCTGCTATCGGGCGGCGAGCGCGCGCTGACGGCCATCTCGCTGCTCTTTGCCATTTATCTGGTCAAACCGAGCCCTTTTTGTATTCTCGACGAAGTCGATGCGCCGCTAGACGACAGCAACATCGGGCGCTTTGTACGCGTGCTCAAAGAATTTGCGCTCAAAACACAGTTCATCGTCGTGACGCACAACAAGATCACCATGGCTGCAGCCGATACGCTACACGGCGTTACGATGCCGGAAGAAGGCGTATCGCAGCTAGTGTCCGTGCGCGTCGACGACAGCGATCAGTTGGTGGAAGCAGCCGGGTAGCACGAATTTGTTGGGCGGAGTCCTACGTGTCTAACTGATATATATCTTCGTCGACCAAGCGCTGGGCGCGCTGACGCGTGCGTTCATCTGCGGCTTGAAGCGCATCCTGAAGAAACTGTGGGTGCCCTACCAGAAAGGTGCGCATAGCCGCATGCGGATCCCGATAATAGGCCGTCAGTAGTTCGGCCTGCGCTGTTCCGATACGGCCAACCTCGACCAGTCCGGCAAAGAGCGTCTCGTCGACGCGGAGTAGCGCACTTGAAGGCACGCCCGCCTCACACAGAGCTTCGATTCCACCCTGCCCTCGGTCTACTACATTGGCGCTGTACACGATGCGTCCTCCGCCCGCTCCAACCAGCGGTATCCAGTCGCGAAAGTAGCTTGAAGCCTCGGTGACTAGATCCGCAACGTGCAGCGTCCGCAGTCCGTCAACGCCGCTATCGGTTACTTCTTGACCGTCGAACAACAGCTTGTCGCGATTCTTGAAAATCAACAGATTCGGCTTGTTCATGCATTCGGCTACGGCCAGCGAGAAAAACCAATCGCGCCGTTCTCCACCCGACACAGCATCAATATCGCCTTCCAAGGCGCTGCGCGACCGCTCGACCAATGCATCGACCACGCTGCGATAGATCGCATTCTGTTCGTACTGGCGCAGGACCCGCTCGCGCAGTTGGAAGGCAAAGCGCGGATTCTCTTTTTCTGCATCAATAAAAGCCAGCAGCTCAGCCGCAGCCTCGGGGCCACCGTACAGGTTCTCCGTATTAATGTAATAGGGGCCTACCGTACCGGACGTGTACCAAAACACGTTTCCCTCGGACGCTATACGCAGTGCCTGCGTTTCGAGTAGTGCCTGCGGCAGATCAAAGCTCATCTCATCGTCTCCTCAATAGACCACATTAGTTCCTGCTATTCAGGCAGCCTTTGCACAGCATTTCTTGTATTTCTTACCGCTGCCACACGGACATGGATCATTCCGACCCACTTTGGGCGCTTCGCGCCGAAAAGTCTCCACTTTTGTAGGAAAGAGCCTTCCTCCGTCCAGCACGTCCGCTGGCTTTTTTCCCTCGAGCGATTCGCGCGGCGTGTTCAGCCATTCTTCGTGCAGCTCCTGCATCGCCTCGCTCATCTCGCCTTGATCTGCCTCCATCTCGACGCCGCGCTCCTGACAAAACGCACCGAAATCGGCCAACAGCGCACCGCGGGGCGATGCAAGCATCTTCTGCACTTGGCCCATGTCGACGCCCGGAGGCAGCATGCTCTGCAGTTCGCCGATATCTAAATCAGATGGATCAAATTCCTCTTCGTCCTCTGACGCATCAACCGCATCAGCTCCATCGATCTCCTCTTCAGCAACGTCCTCGTCTGCTTTATCATCGGGGCGTTCAGGCGCAGCCTGTGCGGCGATTTCTTGCAGCAATTGGCCGATAGAGCCGTCGGCCTGCTGGCCTATCTGATCAAGTATCCACTCAACTTCTTCGCCATCTTCTAAGAGCTCAACCATCTCCCCGGCGGAGAATTTATCGACACCTGCTCGGCTACAAAGCGATTCTAACTGTTCTACAAGTTCTTCCACCGACGCCACTCCATAGGTAATGAACGGAAATATAACGAGGTTAAAAAAACTATCATCTGCCCTCAGAAAAGTCAAAAAACCACATACACATCCCATCAGATTTCTGAGACTTCGTCAAATATCTGAGGTTCCATCCCGCTAATAGAGGTCTTTTCTCCTTTAATAAGACCTTTTCCGCCCTTTTTCGATCACGGTACGGTTGTTGCTAAAGTCGCTGTAGGAGCGGCAAAGCCGGTGCATGTGCCACTCTAGCACAGGCCATCGTGGCCACAACGAAAGGGATGCCTCATGAAAGCCATAGAACAATTGACGGATCGCGAAGTCCTACAAAAAGCTGCACAGGACCAGGGCTACTTATCGATCTTGGTAAAGCGCTACCGCATCCCTCTTTACAATTTTGTCTATCGCTTTGTCGGTGATCGCGAGACAGCTGAAGACGTCGTACAGGAAACGTTTCTACGCTGCATGCGCCACAGCCACCAATTCCCCGCCATAGAGCAAGTATCCACTTGGCTCTATACCATTGCCGGCAATCTGGCCAAAACGGAGTTGCGTCGTCGCAAGCGCTGGAGTTGGATTCCCATAGGACCCAGCGAAGAAGACGAGCGCACCACATTTTATGAACCGGTCGACAAAGAACGCCTACCTGGCGAACAGACCGATACGCACCAAGTGAAAGACGCCGTTGTCGATGCCATTCACCAGTTGCCCGACGAGTTTCGCGAAGCCGTTCTGTTGCGCGATTTGAATGGGCTCTCTTACGAAGAGATTGCCAAGATAATCTGCTGCCCGGTTGGCACCGTAAAGTCACGCGTTAACAGGGGTCGCCTGCGCCTGCAAAAAACGCTGCGCAGCTTAGCCGAAGAAGTCATTGGACCGCTGGCCGCCACAGCCTAATTCCACTCCTTTCTCCCTCGGAAAGCACCTGCCTGTATGGGCGGGTGCTTTTCTATTTGACGGCCTCCACAGCACCCACTATCTTCGGCGGCAAAAAGGACCCAACCATGACCACACAGATCAACGAAGACCGCCTTATATCCTATATAGAACGCCTGCTGCCGATACACGCTCCATCGGGATTTGAGGGGGAAGCCGACATCCTCGTAAACGAACTGGTTGCCGGCATGGGAGACTCCATACGACAGGACGCATCAGGTAATATCATCGTCCACATAAAAGGGCAGCAAAGCAGTGCACCGATTGCGGTGATTTCGCACAAAGACGAGATATCGATGATCGTCAAAAAGGTAGAAAGCGATGGCCGCCTGCGCGTAGTGCCGGTGGGTGGACTGCACCCGTGGGCCATCGGCGAAAGCCCAGTAGAAGTTCTATCAAAAGAGGGCCCGCTTGGCGGCGTTCTATCGATCGGCGCTAAACACGTGTCTAGTGCCAGCCCCGCAGGCAAACTCAAGGACGGCGCACCGCTGACGTGGGAAGAGATGTGGATTGATTGCAAGCGCTCGCCCGACGAGTTAGCCAAGCTCGGCGTGGGAACCGGAACTCGCGTATGCATAGCTCGCCATCGCAAGCATCTGTGGTCCATAGGTGACTACTTGTGTGGATATAATTTAGACTGTCGTGCCGGATTGGCGGCTCTATTTGAGGTGGGACACCAACTCATGGAAACACCGCCGGCCCAAGACGTTTATTTGATCGCGAGCGAAAGCGAAGAAATAGGCGGTCAGGGTGCAGCCTACGCGCTGGCGAACCTGCCGGTCGATACGGCAATCGCCGTAGATATCGCTCCGGCCGCAGAGGAATACGGAACGCATAACAGCGGGGATCCCATTGTCATAGAGAAGGATGGTCGGGGCGTATACCACGCGGCTACCAACCGGCATTTGAAGACTCTCGCCCACGCGGAAGGATTTGGCGTGCAGAGCGCCGTGGTTACGTCTTACGCAAGCGACAGCAGTATTTCGCGCGCCTACGGCCACGTTGCCCGCGCCGTTCTCATTGGCTATCCGGGGGATAATACGCACGGTTACGAAATCTGTTCGCGCGCAGGCATCGTCCATACAGCTCAGCTGTTGCTAGCCTATTTGCGCAACCCGCTACCCGAAGCGTAGTGGCTTAAAAGGCACGTTGAACTAGGAAGTCGAGCATTTCGGCTAAAATGTCTCTTCCTGCGCTGTGCGGGATCTGTTCGAGATAGTCTCTACTCTCGCGCGCCTTTTCCATGCACACTTCTTCTGCGTATTCACAGCAGCCGTAGTGCTCAACCAGTGCGATAACGCGCTCTATCTGCTCGGCAGTATTTTTCTGCCGCTCCTCGTGCAGTATAGATAGCACTTCTGCTTTTTCGCTGTCGGTGCATTTTCGCAGCAGGTCGATAATGATC
>JAYOKQ010000027.1:41072-44651 GCA_038119905.1 Gemmatimonadota bacterium
CGCGCTCTTTTCCGTAGGCACCCGATGTCAATCCGGGAGCAACAGATGCATCCTGCTCGGACGTGCTCAAGTTTAATAGATCGTCGCGTATCTGAAAAGCAATAGCCATCGCCTCGCCGAAATGGCCAATGGTTTCACGCAGCGCGGGTGTCGCCCCGGCAATGATCGCCCCAGCCGTGCAGGGACCCCGCCCAGTGTACCAACCTGTCTTTTTTCGCAGCATGACCATGAATTCCTCTTCGCTAGGAATATGGCGCTGGCGGATCCACCCCACATCGTAGGCCTGCCCCTCAAAAGTCTCACGCGAACCACGTATCATTTCCTCTATTAGATCAAGAGCGACTTCGGCTCCGAGCAGTACGCGATTGGCATTGAGCACTTCGAATACCTTAGCGTATAGGGCATCCCCTACATTGATACTCAACGGAGTACCGTGCATCTTGTGAAGGCACGCCTTGCCCCTTCGCATTTCAGAATCGTCTTCAATGTCGTCGTGCACAACGGCAAAGGATTGGAACATCTCAAACGCAGCTGCGGTGCGCACAGCCTTTTGCATATCCCCATCAAATACCTGGCAGGCCAACAGCACGAGCGCCGGACGAAAGCGCTTACCGCCGCGCTCAGGATAATCGCGCATCGGCGCATAAAGGAAGGCCTCCGGTTCCTGAATGGGCAGGAACTCGAACATCTCTCGCTCGATTTGGGGGATATAACAGTGCAGGAAATCACTCAGTCCACGGGGTACGGAAGCCATAAAAAACCCTCTAGCCGATGTGAAAGAAAGAAGAAAAATAAGTCTGGTTGGAACAAAAACAAAAGGCCAACCACCAGCAGATGGTTGGCCCTCTTTGTAACTGCTACGGTCTCATCAGATCTGACCAGAAACTTTAAGGCGATTGACGGCCCGCGCAAGCGCGGCTCGCGCACGCGCGGCATCGACCTCACCAGACGTATCTCCAAGCCGTCCTTCTGCCCGTTCGCGCGCGCTGCGCGCCCGGTCGACGTTTATTTGCTCAGGGCGCTCTGCCGTCTCTGCCAGCACTGTAACACCCTGCGGAGCCACCTGAGCAAAACCACCGCTGATAGCCATCTTCACTTGGGCACCGCCGTCTTCATCGATACGCAGAAGACCAACGTCTAACGAAGTCAGAAAGGGTACATGGCCCGACAATACGCCAAAGCTGCCCTCACTACCTGGCGCCTGAACATGGCGCACAGCCCCGGAATAAACCGTCTTTTCTGGTGTAACGATGTCTAGTTTAAAGGAGGCCATCGCCTACATGTCCTTGGCTTTTTCCAACGCCTCGTCAATTGTACCCACCATATAAAAGGCCTGTTCGGGCACATCGTCATAGGCTCCATCGACCAGCCCCTTGAATCCGCGCACCGTGTCTTCAACTTTGACATAGGCGCCCGGCGTGCCGGTAAAGACCTCGGCAACGTGGAAAGGCTGGGTCAAGAAAAACTGGATTTTACGCGCGCGCGCGACAACCAGCTTGTCTTCATCGGAGAGTTCATCAATACCGAGAATAGCGATGATTTCGCGCAGGTCGCGATAGCGCTGTAGAACCTCTTGCACGCGCTGCGTAACGTTGTAGTGATCGTCGCCAACGACGCGCGGGTCAAGAATGCGCGAAGAGGATGCAAGTGGGTCAACCGCCGGGTAGAGACCTTGGTCGGCGAGCGAACGCTCCAACACGATGCGTCCATCCAAGTGAGCAAAGGCCGTAACTACGCCTGGGTCGGTGTAGTCATCAGCCGGCACATAGATGGCCTGCACCGACGTAATCGAACCGTCCTTCGTCGTCGTGATACGCTCCTGCAGTGCGCCCATTTCCGTAGCAAGCGTCGGCTGGTACCCCACCGCTGAAGGCATGCGGCCAAGCAAAGCCGAAACCTCGGCGCCGGCGAGAATGAAACGGAAGATATTATCGACAAAGAAAAGGACATCCTGACCGCTCTGATCGCGAAAATGCTCGGCGATCGTCAACCCGGTCAGCGCGATGCGCTGACGCGCACCTGGCGGCTCATTCATCTGACCGAAGACCATCGCTGTTTTGTCGATAACGCCCGATTCTTCGAGCTCACCCAACAGGTCATTGCCTTCGCGCGTGCGCTCGCCTACACCGGCGAATACCGAGTAACCGCCGTGGCCGGAGGCCACGTTGTTGATCAGCTCGGTGAGAATAACGGTTTTGCCGACACCGGCGCCTCCGAACAGGCCAAGTTTACCGCCACGTGCAAAAGGACAGATCAGATCGAGAACCTTAATACCGGTCTCAAGCACCTGATCCGAGGTAACCTGATCCTGGTGTGTAGGCGGCTCGCGGTGTAGTGGCAGGCGCGGCACGTCATCGGGCAGCGCTTCTTTGCCGTCAATCGGTTCACCGATCACATTGAAAAGGCGACCCAAGACTTGCTCCCCTACGGGGATCTGAATCGGCGCGCCCGTATCTAGCACGCGGGCTCCGCGCGTCAATCCGTCTGTAGAATCCATCGCCACACAGCGCACAAGACTCTCGCCGAGATGCTGCTGCACCTCGAGCACGAGTCGAGTGTCGCCCGGACGATCGTCTTCGGCAACTTCTAGGGCATTGTAGATCGGCGGAAGCTCGCCACCAGCGAAGTCGACGTCGATGACCACGCCGATGATTTCTTTGACCTTTCCTTCTTTCATGACCTATTCCTTAAGGGTAAAACGCCGCTTACGCCACGGCTTCGGCGCCGCCTATGATATCCATCAATTCCAATGTGATGGAAGACTGCCGCACCTTATTCATTTCGCGCGTCAATTCATCAAGCAATTCGCCGGCATTCTTCGTCGCATTGTCCATTGCGGTCATCTGCGCAGCAAAGAATCCAGCATTCACTTCCAGCAATGCGCGCCAAACCTGAAAGTTGACGTGTCGAGGCACCAACGTATCCAATAATGCCTCAGGAGAAGGCTCGAAGATATAGTCAATATCTCGCTCCTGCTCTCCGTCATCCTGTTTGGGCAAAATCGGCAGCAACTGCTGCACGACCGGCACCTGCTGCGCCACAGAGCGGAATTCACTAAACACGAGCAGAACGCGATCGACCTGCCCGGCCAGAAAGCGCGACGTAAGGCCCTGCGCGATTTCAGCCGCTCTCGAAAACTCTAGCTGGCGAAAGACCTCGCCATAGTTGGTCTCTATGGACGCATCCCGACTACGGAAGTAATTGTATCCCTTGCGTCCAACCGTGACCAGTTCAACCGTCTTTCCATCGTACTCTTTTAGTTCGCTCTGCACTCGGCGACAAATACTGCCGTTGAATGCGCCACACAGGCCTCGATCAGCGGTCACCACTACAAGCGCAACACGTTCCGCCGGGCGCTCGCGAAAGAGCGGATTTTCTTCTGGATCGATACTCTTTTGCAGGTTACCCAATACCGCATCCAACTGCATAGCATATGGACGCGCCGCTTCAATTGCATCCTGCGCGCGGCGCATTTTAGCAGCAGCAACCATCTGCATGGCGTTGGTAACGCGCTGGATATTCGAAATACTAGCAACGCGCGTTCTGAGCTGGCGAAGTGTAGCCACTTCTCTTTCCCTT
>JAYOKQ010000028.1:0-40039 GCA_038119905.1 Gemmatimonadota bacterium
GGTCGGTAGTGTAGGGCGCTGACGTCGGCGTAGACGTTGGGATGTTTGCGGATAACGGCGACGCACTCCCCTTCGTAGGGATGGGCTAAATGCGCCATGATAATTCTAACGTCTGGATATTTTGTCGCCACCGGATCTAAGTGACGCGGTAGGGTGCAGTCTAGGGGCGCTTGGGCTACAAAAGTCGTTCCAGTGTGCAACAGGACGGGCAACTGATGCTCGCTCGCATAGCTCCACAGCGGATCGAGCGATGCGTCGTGTGGATAAAAGCCGGCATACATCGACAGCAGCTTGATTCCTCGGAGACCGAGTTGTTGGTGGCTGTAGCGCATCTCCTCTTCCCAGCCGGGCTGCGTTGGATCAACGGAGAGAAATCCGATAAGTCGGTCTGGATGCGCATCGACATAAGCGGCGACGTAGGCGTCGTCTACCCACACGCCCGACAGGTGGGCCTTGCCGCCAAAGACGATGGTCTTGTCGGTCGTTTGTGCCCCTGCGCGATAGGCGTCGTAGGTGACGCTTAGATCAAGCTCGCGGTCGGCGCGAGCCACGTCGCGTGCCTGCTGGCGAAAACGCTCGCTGAAGTGATCGGGAAATTTCCACGTGTGGCTGTGAACGTCGATAATCATCCGGTCGCTCCGTTTAAAAAGGCGTGAAGGGTTCGACGCGCTCGTAGGGCGTGGGCTTAGGCAGGCTATCGAGTAGGGCCGAGGCGGCGGGAAAGAGCAGTGCGGCCTTTTCGTTCGGGATGACGGCAACCTGTCCCGTTGTCCGGTAGTGCAGCAAGGTACCGGCCTCGGAGGGCAATCCGACTTCCAACGTATCTACCGCCCCTTCTTCATCGGCCAAATAAAGGGCGCGCGCGCTGGTAAAATCGGCCAAATGATTAGCTGGATTGCGCAGCTCGGACCAGCTGAGTCGCTCGAGAAAGCCGACGTAGGCGTAGGCGCTATTTGCTACGCATTCGCGCAGACCGCCCTCGGCGAATGCTCCTTTCCATACATAGGTCGGTCCCGTGGGCGGCGCGCCGGGCATAGCGGGCGTGTCCGACGATTCGATTTGCTCGCGATGGAGAGCGCTCAGGACGGGCGATCCGCTGAACGATATATGTGCAATGGACTTGCTGGGCAGAGCGCGCGGGCGCAGGCGCATATCCAGCATGGGGGGATCGCCGCTATCAAACGCGTGTGCAGCGTTGGCATGCAGGTGGTATATGGTGTCGGCGCCGACGATTTGCACGTACGATTCGCTAGCCCTCATATCGGGCGCACCGCGTCCTAAGCGCAGCGACATCAGCGGGACACCTGCCGTGTTGAGCAGAGTGAGCGTAGGGCTGTTGGCCAACAGGCCGTAGCGCTGTAGGTCACCGCTTTCGGTCGATACGATGCTGGCCGACGACTGCAGCACGCTATTGAGCAAGTGGTCGATGCGCTGCGGCTGGATATATGCGTTGAAGTAGGCCGGGTAGCGCCAGCTTGAATCGATATACACGTAGCGCCAGGTGCGTCCGTTGCCGGCGACGGCGACGATCTGCGTTACATCGCCCTTTTCGATGGGAACCAGGGGGCGCAGCGTGCCGTAGAGCTGTTCGTGCGCTCGCTCGCGCTCGGTCACGCTGCGTTCGGCCAGTACCAGTATTGCTAGCAGAGCCGCTAGAATTGTTAGCAGGCGGATCACGAGCGACCTCTCAGTCTGCGCAGGCGCACCAGTCCATAGAGCGTAAAGAGCAGGGGTGCTAGACCAATGCTCACCGCGCGCCAGGTGCTCTTGGCCTGCGGGCTTTGGAACGCGAAACCGCGCGACACGGGGCGCCGCGCCTGCAGTTCGGCCAGCTCCGCTCCGTAGGCCATGTTGGCGACTGCATTGAGGAGAAACTGGTCGTGCTGAAAACCCTCGGCATAGAGATACTCGTTTTTAAACATTTCCGACGAGCCGACGAGCAGTAACTGGCCCTCTTGTTCAGCTGGCTCGTCTAAGACTAAGCGCGTGCCGCCCTCGTCTTCTTGTTCGAAAACGGCGCGGTCGAAACGCCCCGTTAGCTCTACGGCTAGCGGCTGGAGCCCCGACAGATAGTCTTCGCTAGAGAAGACGTCGGGCGGCAGCCAGCCCCCGCTCCAAGCGTAGGACCAGCTGCGCTCGGAGGTGGCGACGAGCACCCGGGCGTCCATATCTAGCTCGGTTAGTCGCTCTGCGTCGAACGTGAATCGATTGCCCCAAATAAATAGGAGGTCGCCCAAGTGGCGCGTAAGAGCTGACTCGCGCGCATAGTTGGGTGCAACGGCGCGGATGAGAAAGGGCAGGGCCACCTGCTGGGCGTCGTACTCGCGCACGGCCGTGCGGTTTACCTGCGTCTCCAAGTCGAGATGCGACTGCGTGCGATCAAAGAGCACCTCGCGCACCTGCTCGATGCCGTAGAGTTTGCTAAAGCGGTCAAAGTCTTGAAACTGCGGCTGTGGCCAATAGACGGTCTGGAATCCGTTGCCGCGGTACTGACGCTGTTGGATGTTGAAATGCTGCAGTGCCACTAGGGCGCGTCCGCCGCGCTGTAAATGCTCGCTCAGGAGCGCTATGACCGGAGAAGAATCGCGCCGCGGCTGCATCCAGACGAGGACATCTACCTGTGGCGGGAGGATCGGATCTTTGGGATTGATGTGCTGCACGTCGTAAAGATTGTTGGTCAATAGCTCTTTGAGCTGGCTGTATACGTCGGCTCCTCCCGGCGGAATGAGTCCCTTCTTATGATAGTCTTCCAAGGCTTCGGCCGGAGACAGGCGCGGCAGGTCCGATATGACGGCCACGCGCGGTGTACGTCCGCTTTGTAACTGCTGTAGGCCCGATGCCAAGAGAAATTCGATATGGTCAATCGCGCGTTCATCGAGGCGAGTAATGCCGATCTCACGTCCGCTGTGACGCAGGCGCAGCGCGCTCCAAACCGACTGGGTTGCCAGCGTATCGTGCTGAATTCGCTCGATGGAAAAGGGACCGATACCGCTGCGCGCTAACCGCTCGATATCGCCGGCCGAAAGCGCCTCAGGGCGCTGTATGCGAACGGGTATATCGCCGCGCTCGAGTAGATCAATGACGCGTCCTTCGATGGCTTTGAGCTCGGTGGGCAGTGCGGCACGCGCGCTTATAAAGAGATCGGCTTCTACGCTCTGTGCGCTCTCCTGCATGAGGTTGAGCGTCGTAGACGACGGGGTATTGAGTCGTTCTTCCGTCAGGTCGACATAGAGCTGGCGCGATCCCGACCACAGCCAGCTACTGATGACCAAGACGGCTACGGCGATGGCTGGCCAGCGCAGGCGCTGTGCGTCGACGTAGCGCTGCAGGGCAAAGCGATTCCATATCTGGTAGCGTTTGGCGCCAATGCCCAGTGCCACGACGGGCACGAGAAAAACGGTAAAGAGCCGCCACAGCACGCGTTGGCCGTCGCCGGGCAGCGTCAAACGAGGTGCGGGTCGTTTATCGACGCGTGCGCGGACTAACCGCTCGGTGTCGCCGTAGGTGCGCGCCAAGTTGTTAACGAAAACGCGGTGCGCATAGCCGGGCTGGTTAATGATGCCGTCTTGAAAAGGAGCGGCGCTGGCCAAGACCAAAATTTCACCGTGCCAGGCATCTTGCGGATTCAGGCGCATGAGCAGGTTTTGCTTGGGCACGCCGACGCCCTGCTGCAGATCGGTATCGTCAAAGGGGCCTTCGGGCAGGGGCAGCACGCGCGCGTTCTCGGTGGTCGTCCCTAGCTGCTCGGGCATAAAGCCGCTCTCGGCGACCAGCGATGGATCAATTTCTAGCGCACTGGGCGCGACCATGTTAATACCGCCGCGCGCCGGCAGGCGGAATCCTTTCATATGGTAGAAGGCCGGCAGCATGCGCAGGTGGAACGGCGCTTCTACTTCGCGGAGCTCGCCGTCCACGCTGAGGTTGACGACGCCGGCATTGGTGTCGAGCAAGAGGTCGGGCACGGGGCGTAGGCCAAGGGGATAGAGCAGGTCGCTCCAGGCGCTGTCAAAGCGCTGCGCTACGTATTGGACGCTGTCCTCCGTCACGCCGTAGCCGATGGCATAGGCGCTGCCGGCGAGGACGACCGAGCGGCCAGACTGAACAAAGCGCTGCAGGCTGCGGATGTGTTCGGGAGAGACGATGCGTGGCTGCACCCAAAACAGCACGTCCGCCTCTAGGGGGATGTCGCTACTCTGGTCTAAGTCGATGTCGATGACGTTGCCGTGCTCGTTGAGCAGAGAGGGCAGCAGGCGATAGGGGCCGTTGGCGGCGACGGCGAAAACCGGGCGCGGCGGTTTTTGCTGCGATCGCAAATGCTCCACGATGAGCCCCTCTAAGTGGGGCAAGTGCTCGGTTTGGATGCTCTGGATAAGCACGTCGGCGCGTCCGGCCGGCGTCAGCACGAGTGAGGACCAGATTTTCTGCTCGGACTGCTCGTCGTGCAGAACGCGACGCACGCTAAAGGAGGAGGCTTTACGGCGCGCGGCATAGGAGATACCGGCTAGGCCGCTGGCGTCCGGGTCGATGACGCGCACGTCTATTTTGCCCGGAGCAGCTTCCTCTATCGCAGCGAGGAGCCGGCGCACCTGTCGCTCCGTTTCCTTCAGATGCGAGGGCATGCGCTCGGCGCGCGTGGCAAAGTAAGTGATGGTGAGCGGGTCGCGCATAGCGCTTAGGTAGGCATGCGTCTCTTCGCTCAGCTGGGCGATGTCAGCTTGGCCGATGGACCAACCATCTACGAGGCGAACGAGGCGTCCGACATAGGCGGCGATGCCGAGTAACAGCACGCAGGCCAGCAGCGTCTGTAGCAGAAAGCGACGCTTCAATAGCGGGTCCTCTGCAGGCTGATGTAGTTCATCAGCACAAAAAAGCTGCTCATTAGGGCAAAGTAGATTAGATCGGCTAGCGCGACTACGCCGCGCCCAAAAATTTCATAGTGCGGCAGAACGGATACGGAATCGTAGAGCCAGGTGCCCAACTGCAGCGCGGGAGCCAGTCCGTCGAGGACTTCAACCACTTTTTCATGACCGGATAGCACAAAGGCAAAACCAATCAGTGTCGCTAGCACAAAGGCGACGATCTGATCGCGCGTTAGACCCGAAGCAAAGAGGCCGAAGGACAGGAAAAAAGCACCGAGTAGGACCGCACCCAGATAGGAGGCGGCGATCATACCTAGATCCGGTTGACCGAGGAATACGAGCATGATGACGATAGGTAGGCTGCCCAACAGCACGGTCGAGTAAAAGGCGAGCGCGGCCGCGTATTTGCCGACCACGATTTGCGCTGGGTGCAGCGGCAGCGTCATTAGCATCTCGAACGTGTGCTGTGCGTGCTCTTCGGCCCACGCGCGCATGGTGATGGCTGGTATAAAGGGAATGAGGAGAAAAGGCAAGACTTCGAAGTAGGCCGACATGTCGACGACGGCATCGAGGAAAAAGGAATTCATAAACGTCGTGCAGGACAGCACGAGAAATACGGCGGCGTAAATGTAGGCGATGGGTGAATCGAAGTAGGCCGATAGCTCGCGCGAAAAGACGACGTTGAGTCCTTTGGCAAATTGGCGCGGCCCCAAGGTGGTCTCGCGCTGCGGGGCCGTTGGTTGGTCTTCGCTCATCTCAAGCTCCCGCCGTCGTCCGCACTAGGTGGGCAAAGACGGCCTCTAGGCCTGCGCCGCCGATGTCGTTCTCTGCGGCGAGATCCTCTATGCGGCCGTCGCCCAGCAGTTGGCCCTGATGGATAATCAACACGCGATCAGAAACGGCCTCTACGTCAGCGATGATGTGGGTGCTGAAGAGAATGGCGCGGTCGGCCTTAAGGCGCATTAACATATCGCGGAACGCCATGACCTGCATGGGATCGAAGCCGTGCGTGGGCTCGTCGAGCAGCAGGATCGGCGGGTCGTGGATCAGCGCAGTCGCCAAGCCGATGCGCTGACGAAAGCCCGTTGAGCACTCGTCAACGCGCTGCAGCAGCACCGTCTCTAGGCGGCATACGTCGACGGCCCACTCGAAACCACGCTCCAACTCGTCGCCTTCAAGGCCACGCGCCCGTCCGATAAAACGCAGAAACTTATCGACGCGCATTTCGCGATAGAGCGGCGTGTCTCCGGACAGGTAGCCGATACGGCGGCGCACGGCCAGCGGATTTTCGACTACGTCGAATCCGTCGACGGAAATGCGGCCTTCTGTCGGCAGCAAAAAGGTCGAGAGCATCTTAAGCATCGTGCTTTTGCCCGCCCCGTTGGGACCGACAAAGCCGATGATTTGATTGGTCTCCATGCTAAAACTGACGCGGTCTACGGCGGTTAGGGTGCCGTAGCGTCGCGTGACGTTATCGACTTGAATCATAGAGAGAATTAATGGTTTGGTCTGAGGGTGGACAAGGTGTTGAACTAGTCTTTGAACACGCCGCAGTGCAACATTGAGGCACCGAAATAGGGGTTTATAATCGAGGGGCCGTCTTTTTGAATCCAGTGTGCCCCGCGGTCGCTGTCGGCCATTGGGCAGAACGCCCGCACGTAGCCTTCGGGGACGTCACCTTGGATCATCTCAGCTGACAGCGGTTTGAAAGCGCGGCGAATCGCATCGATATCGCCGCTGCTTGCCGCATTTGCAGCTAGTGATTTAAGCGTGCCTGTCGCCTGTTCGGCCATTTGTGCTAGCGCCTGCTGGGCGCGGCCAGCATCGTCGTCGGCCAAGGCTTCTTGGGCTGCGACGTATTGCACCAGCGTTGGCGCAGCCGCATCTCCGCCGCATGCGCTCATAGAGAAGAGCAGACCAATGAGCAGACAGTATGTAAACATATGGTGAGCGTCCTTTGCTAGATCTAAAGTTAATATATCAATATATGAACAGTGAGTCGTTTACGCGCTTACCTGTAGCGAGCGCAGTCTGTTTAGGGTAGCGGCCAATTCAAAGCGGCGAAACCAGACGAGCTCCCCCGTTTGTCGCTGGTCGAGCGCGTCCAGACCGCCGGCCGCTAGGTCCTGTTCGACGCAGTCGAGCACTTCGGCTAGCGAACGCTGCCCATCGATATAGTGCCATTGTGCGTGCAGCAGGGCCTGGGCTAGTGCGCGCGTTTGGCCGCTATCGACCAATTGTTCGACGCTGCGCAGATCGATTGTTTCCCGGCCCCAAACCACTTGTTCGGTCCCGCGTCCCTGCGCGTGTCGCTCGCGCCGACCGCGGCGCGGATCGAGCCCCTGGGGCATGAGAATGCGGCGACGTGGCGTGAACGGGCGCACTGTTACCTCTGTGCGCTGTGCGGGCAATGCGGCGGCCACTTCACGCGCCTGCTGGGTAATGTCGCGCGGTCGGTAGCCATCCATGGCAATAACGCGATCGGCCACGTCGAGATAGTCGCCTTGGCCACCGACGACTAAAACGGTGGAAATGCCGTAATCCCTGTATAGTGGGCGGACCTGATCGACAAGCGGTGTAATCGGATCGTCGGATATGAGCTGTTGCATGCGCGCGTCACGGACCATGAAATTGGTAGCCGCCGTGTCCTCGTCGACGAGCAGAACGCGGCAGCCGGCTTCTATGGCCTCGATGAGGTTGGCTGCCTGTGAGGTAGAGCCCGAGGCATTTTCACTGCTAAACTCAGCGGTTGGCTGCCCTATGGGCAGATCGTCTATAAACGGTGAAATGTCGACGTTCGAGACGGAGCGGCCGTCTTCGGCGCGCACTTTGACGGCGCTCGAATCGCAGATGACCAGCTGTCGACCGTCGTCGGGACGGTGGTTATACACGCCGCGCTCTAGAGCGCGTAGCAGGGTTGATTTGCCGTGGAAACCGCCGCCTGCAATCAGCGTGACCCCCGGAGAGATTCCCATGCCGACAACGCGTCCGGCGTGGGGTAATTTGACTTCAACGCGCAGCGATGGGGGGCTGCTGAACGAGACGGCGCCTGTCTCGAGCGGACGATCGTCAATGCCCGAGCGGCGCGGCAGGAGGCTGCCATCGGCGACAAAGGCAACTAATTCAAGCGTGCTTAGCTGAGCGCGCAGCGCATCGGCATCCTCACTGGTGGCAAGGTAGCGCTCGATAGCTTGATGGTCGTTGGCCGCATATGTGAGCGAAGACGCTACGATATGCGGTATGTGCTCGCAGAGGCATTCGGCGGCCGCGTATCCGAGTATGCGTCGTCCGGCAGCGGGTAGGTCTACGGTAAAGCGCGCCTCGACTCCGTCTTCGTTTATGCGCAGGGCGCTGCGCTCTAGTAGCTGTTGGCCAGCCCTCGCAATTTGGATGGGGCCGCCCCGTGCGGATTCGCGCTGCCGCGTGTGGGTCCGGGCTCGGTCCGCAAACGCGTCGATCAGATAGGTGCTCAGGCCAATTGCACGACTTCGATTGCAGTATGTATGGGCTGGATAGGCCGCCCTGTGCTGAGGCACGCATACGCGCATTCGACTCGGTGCGGCGAAGGGGTCGACCTGCACGTGATCTATGTGCAGCTCAAACGCGCCAAAATCGTATGAGCCCCGCACTGATTTGTAGGCGGCATAGCCGCAGCCGTCGAGCTGGACTAATATTCGATTGAGCTGATCGCTGCTTTCCATGCTATCTAACATAGGCAGGGAGCTGTTTGCAGTGAAGATGCCTTTGCCGTAGACCAGGCCGTATATTCAATGGCACAACGAACACAAATCAACGGTGAGAAGACTATGTATGAGGGGCCGAATACAGAGGTATTGGAAGCGCAGGCGCGGGTGTGCACGGGACCGCACCAAAGCCGTCCGCTTGGGCGTCAGGACGGCGATCCGCAGCCTGCGCGCATACTGGATCTCATATTTCAATCGCTGCGCGGTTCGTTAAGGGGAGCCCAAGCCGTATCCGCTGCACAGATGGGGGCGTTCTTTGCCGCCATGTGCATACGGCGCGGCTTTGGCGAAAAGACCGGCTGGTCGGCCGCCGAGCGCGCGGCATTTGCCGACGCGGAAAGCGCTCTGCGGCAGATGCCACAGACGCTGCAGTTTATTCTCTATGGCAGCGGAGAGCCGGCCTGTCAGACGGGCGAAGAGCGCGTAGTCGATGCGCTGCGCGAGGTGCTGCAGGGGCACCATCTGACGTATGGACAAACGCTGAATGCACTGAGTGATATGCTGGGTGGGAACGTGCGGGCCGAACTGGCCGCAGCTTTTCTCATTGGTCAGCGCATGAACATCGAAAACGACGAAGAGGTGCGGGCCTATCTCGACGCCGTGTTGCCCGCAGCGGCTATACAGGAGGTGCGCACCGATTCTCTGACGCATTTTGGCCAGCCGTTTGACGGGGCGCAGCGCTACTTTCGCCCCACGCTCTTTGTCGCGGCCGTGCGCGCCGCACTCCACCGTCCAACCGTGCTGCACGGAGTCGATTCCATGCCGCCTAAGCGGGGGGTGACAGAAGAACAGATATTGCAGGAGCTTGGTGCACGCGTCGATTTATCGCTAGGCGAGGGCGCTGCTGCGTTGGAAGAAATCGGTCTGGTCTACATAAGCCAGCGCATCTACGCACCGGGGGCCTATGCGCTGCGCGATCTGCGCACGCACATACACAAACGCCCGCCTTGGGCCACTACCGAAAAGGCCCAGCAGGTGTATCGCTGTGCCGGACACAACTGCGTTGTGGTTGGTTTTTACCACCGCGGCTACGAGCGCAAGCTGTTGGAAATGCTGCGCGTGCGCGGCTGTGATGCAGGATTGGCGATCAAGGGAGAAGAGGGTACCACGCACTACGGACTACGTTTAGGTAAACCGTCAGACGACGAGCGCAAAGCGGTCAACTATACGGAGGGTTTTTGTCGCGATCGACGCTGGGCCGAGGACGTGCAGCCGCTCGATTTTGGCATGGTCTACGAGCAGAGCCCGCGCGCCCCGGAGGCCAGTGCGGCGGCCTTTGCCCAGATGGGCATGGAGGCACTCAGTGGAAAGAGAGGCGCTGCCTACGATCGGATTGCGCTCAGCGCGGGCGTCGTGGACTACTACCTAGGTTTTTGTCAGAGCGCGGCAGAGGGTGTAGCGCAGGCGCGCGTGGCGCTGGACGATGGCTCTGCGCGCCGCGCGTTGGATGGCTATATAGAGGCGACGCAGCGGCGCTAGCGCCATATAGATAGATCGGCTCTGCCGTGCGCCAAGGCGTGCTGCAGGGCGCGCGCCGAGCGGCCAATAGCATCCATTATGGGTGCGGAGTAGGCGGCAAACGCGCGGGGGGTGACGGTGATGAGATCCGTCGAGTCGGGTGCGCTAGCTCGGCGCACGGAGCCCTCTATGACTGTGACCTGACCGCTGACCAAGCGGCTGAAATCATCTAATGCTACTAGGGCAAAGGCGTCGACTTCTTCGTTAAAGATCGGTTCGCGTAGGTCAATCGGACGGGTGCACATATAGAAGAACTGCATGGCGCGTCGCAGGGCATCGCCGCGCGTATCTTGCAGCTCCATATGGCCCAAATAGAGCAGCTCTTCGTCCCGTAACGCAATGCCCACTTCCTCTGTGAATTCGCGGTGGGCAGCCTGCTCTGGCGGTTCGCCTGCGCGAATGTGGCCCCCGGCCGCCGCATCTAGGCTGCCCGCGTAGGGATCGCCGGGCCGTGCGCGCGTTTGCAGCAGCAGCTGCCCGCGGCCGCTCGGATCGGCCCACGCCGCCCACACAAAAACCAATCCAACGCACAGGCTTTGGGCGTAGGCTTCGTCCCGTGGAGCTGCACCGATTGCACGCCCGTCGCTGTCAAAGAGAGATACCTGCTCTGTTCGCTGCATGGTGCGTCGTTTAGTACAGCCCCCATACGGCTAAGAGCTGCAGGACAAAAGCCCCCACCGTAGCCAGCGCACAGATGCCAGCGCCAACGTAGGCGCCGATGCCTTCCCTATCCGTAGAGCGACCCATCAGATAGGCGGTGATATAGCCACCGACAAAGCCGCCGCCGTGTGCCCAGTTGTCTACGCCGGGCATGATAAATCCCATGACGAAAATGAGTCCAGCCCACTGCATAAACTGGCGCGTAAACAGGCTCGAACCGACGCGGCGGCCGTAGGCAATGGCTGCCGCTAACAGCCCGAAGATCGAGCCCGACGCGCCCAGCGTGAACGCACTGCCAAACAGCGCCGAGGCGACGAATCCAACGATGCCAGCCACGGTGAAAATGATAAAGAGACGGAAGGGACCAAAGAGTTCCTCGACGAGGGGGCCCAGCTGGCGGATCCACATCGTGTTAAAAAAGATGTGCAGCAGACCGCCGTGTAGGTATATGGCGGTGATGGGCGTCCACCACAGACCGTAGCCGAAAATGGGCTGACTTCCCGTCATGCCAAGTTTGAAGCTGGCCTGCATGCTAGGAGAGAGAAAGCGCAGCGGGTCGCTGAAATTGCTCATGAGTGCGCCTGGGTCGAGCAGCAGGCCAAGCACATAGAGGGCGATGCAGAGCCCGGCGATAACGGTGGGAAAGTCGACGGCTATTCCGAGTTTGCGCACGGCGGCCGTGGCGCCCCACAGGCCCGGTTTGCGCTGCCCGCAGTGCAGGCAGACATCGGCGTCCTGACTGACGAGCTTGTGGCAGCTTGGGCAGAGGATAGACGCCAATTAAATACCCATACTTTCGTTGATTTCGGCCTGATATGCGTTGAGCTGATCTTCGTATACCTCGTCGACGGTGACAGCGCGTCCTGCCTGCTGTGATTCCATCCAGGCGTAGGCCAAGGCGACGGAGCGCGCGCCCTGCACGATATCCACCTCGGGTTTGAGGCCG
Source organism: Gemmatimonadota bacterium (assembly GCA_038119905.1). GTDB lineage: Bacteria > Latescibacterota > UBA2968 > UBA8231 > UBA8231. The sequence continues at coordinate 11,727 of JAYOKQ010000028.1, forward strand.
CGTTCAATGCACTGACCTAGTTCCCAATACTCAACGGCGAGTAATTTGCGGTCGGTTTCAGGGAATTCTAACTGGTACTCAAAGAGTCGTTCGCCACCAAAGAGCTTGGCTGTGACTTCGTCGAGGTGGAAGTCGGGCACTAGCTCAAGCAGACGCGCATCGTCGATGGTTTCTTCGCCCTCGCGGTGGAGCTTGAGGCGTCGTCCGGAGCGATCTCCGGGCAGGTCCATCGAGCCGAGGCTGCCGTAAATGGCGCGCTTCCACATGCCCTCGCCGCGGGCGGCGTGGTCTTCGATGTATTGAGCTACGGCACCGTTTTTAAAGAGGATCGTCGAGTAGCTGGCATCGTCGGCGGTAGCCTCAAACTCGGCCGGCATGTCCTTTTGCCAGCGCGCATAAACCTGCGAAGAGGAAATTTGGTGCGAGCCGGTGCTGCCCGACATGGGATTGAGGCGCGTCTTTTCGTGCAGGCGCGTCTGCGCGTAGACGCTGAGCGCGTCGCCGAGAAAGAACTCCATGATATCGGCAAAGTGCACGCCGACGTCTAGCAGCACGCCGCTGGCATTTTTCTGGTGGCGCCACACGGAAATCAGCATGCGGTTGCTGCCGCCGATGGTGTTGTGCAGCATCAGGCGCGGCGCACCAATAGCGCCGGCGTCTAACAGGGCTTTGGCGAGGCGGTTGACCGGGTCGCGGCGGTAATTTTCTGCTACGGATAAAATGCATCCGGTGCGCTCAGATGCCTCGCGCATGAGCTTGCAGGCGCGTGAAGTCAGGCCGACGGGTTTTTCGCATAGAGCGTGCCAGCCACGCTCCATGGCCTCGACGGCGACGCTGTGGTGGTGCGCTGGCAGCGTACATATATCGACCGCCTGCACGTCGCCCAATGACGCCAGGGCTTCTAGGCTGTCGACGGCCTGTGGCCGCGTGCCGAGTCGCTCTTCGGCCTGTTCGGCTAGCGAGTTGGCATTGTCGAGGTTGGGATCGCATGCGCCGACTAGCTCAAAGGGCGACAGGCCAGATGCCTGCAGTTCGGCTAGGCCATACATGTGGCGGTGGCCCATGCCGCCGCAGCCAATAATGGCGAGAGGAATCTTTGCGCTCATGACACAGCTCCTGGTGCCGCATGGGGCGGCCCGTTTAGTGTGGCAGGGGGTTCCATCACTTCTACAGAGTGGATGGAGTCAGCTTCATGCCGGAGAATTTTTCTACGCCCTCGTCGCTCCATTTGACGCCTAAACCCGGTCCATCTGGTATGGTGAGCAGGCCGTCCTCATCGAGCGCATAGGGCGTTTCAACCAGGTCTTCAATATAGGGGGCGGGTGTGATGTATTCCACCCAACGCGCCGTAGGTACGGCGGCGACCAGCTGGAGATCTGCCGCTAATCCCACGGCGGTATTCCAGCCGTGCGGCACAAAGAGAATCGAATGATCGTAGGCGTGCATAGCAATGCGATATTCTTCGGAAATACCCCCGACTTTGGTTACGTCGGGCTGGATAAAGTCGACGGCGCGCTGCTCGATCCACGGCATAAAGGCCTGGCGTCGGGTGATCACCTCGCAGGAAGTAATGGGCAGCGGTGCGTGTTCCGTTAGCTTGATAAAACCCTGGATATCGTCGGGGCGCAGCGCCTCTTCAAACCAGGTCACATCGTAGCTGCGCAGCATCTTGGCCGTTTCCAACGCCCACTTATAGCCGTGCGGCCAGTAGCGGTCGGAGCCGCCGGCGTCGACCATGATTTCCACATCGGGGCCGACCGTTTCGCGCGCCGTCTTTACGATGGCTTCATCCATGGCGGCTGAAACGCGGCCGAAGGGTCCCCAGCCCATTTTGATCGCTCGGAAACCCCGCCGCACGGCGTCCTCGAGTCGCGGCGGTAGGTTTTCTGGTTCGGTCATCAGCAAAGAGCCGTAGGGCTTAATTTTATCGCGGTAGCGCCCGCCGAGCAGGCGGCTGATCGGCTGCTTCGTTACCTTGCCGAAAATGTCCCATAGGGCGATGTCGATGCCGGAAATGGCGTGGGTGATCGAGCCACCTCTGCCTTGCCAGAAGGTCGACTGGTGCAAGTTTTCGCATACGCGCACCGGTTCGATGGCGCTCTCGCCAATGAGCATGGGACGGAGAATGCCGAGCGCTCCTTCGACCAGCTTAGCCGACGTATAGACGCTGCCTAGGCCGACGACGTCCTCGTCGGTTATCACCTCTATGAGCGAATGTAGGTTGTCCTCTTCTTCAAAACCTTGATCCCAGCCGCCGTCGGGGGTGGCGCCGACGAGTGGTATGATGCGAATGTCTTTGATTTTCATCGCTAGCTCCCGTAGTATTTAAGTCGCGTTTGCCGTCCTGCGCAGAACCTATAGAACGGTGGGCTGCCTTTGTCAAATGTCGCGTCGTCGACGCGCTGTCCAAACCACGGCCGTCGATGTCATATGGGGCAGACCGCTTCGACACGCTGCCGGTGTGTCCACGGAGTACAATGGCGTACACAATATTTCGAACCTCAATGTGCGGTCTGCTCATCTTTCACGTGCTGTTTGTTTGGGCCGAGCCCGTGCGCGGCGCTACGGTTCCGTTCAAGCGCGGCGTCAATTTGACGGGATGGCTGCAGAGCAGTGGCCCGCGTGCCGTGCATTTTACCCGTTTCGGTATGGAGGACCTCGCCCATATACGGGCTCTAGGAGCCGACGTGGTCCGTCTGCCCATCCATCTGCACGCCATGACGGGCCCGGCCCCCGACTTTGTGCTTGATCCACTGTTCTTGTTCTTCCTCGACCAGATCGTCGATTGGTGCGAGGCATTGGATCTACACCTCATACTGGACAACCACACGTTTGACGTCGACCGCAACACCGACCCGGAGGTGGGGCGAATACTGGTGCCGATCTGGCGTCAGCTCGCTGCGCGCTACAAAGATCGTTCTGAACGGCTGTACTACGAAGTGCTCAACGAACCGCACGGTATCGATGATGCGACGTGGAACGCGATCCAGCAGCAGGTCATTGATGCGATCCGTTCAGTCGATACGCGCCATGCTATCATCGTTGGTCCGGCCGGTTGGAATAGCTACCGCAACCTAGCGGCGATGCCGCGCTATGCGGACGATAATCTGATCTACACGTTCCATTTTTACGATCCTTTCCTATTTACGCACCAAGGCGCTAGCTGGGTCAATCCATCCATGGTTCCGGTCGCCAATATTCCCTTTCCATACGATGCCGTGCGCATGCCAACTATGCCGTCTGAGCTGGCCGGCTCGTGGGTGGGCAGCGCTTTTTCTAGCTATCGGACCGAGGGTACGCTAGGGCGCGTAGAGGAGTTACTCGACATAGCTTCGCGCTTTGCGCAGGAGCGCGACGTGCCGGTTTTTTGCGGCGAGTTCGGCGTCTTCATTCCCAACAGCCCTGCGGCTGATCGAGTGCGCTGGTATGAGGCGGTTCGCCGCGGCCTAGAAGCGCGCGGTTTCGCCTGGACGACCTGGGACTATAAGGGAGGATTTGGCCTTTTTGAGCGGGGCAGCGGCGAGCTCTTTGAGCACGATCTCAACGTGCCGTTGCTACAGGCATTGGATCTTAATGTACCGCCACAGAGCGCGTATGAGCGCCTTCCGCTTGCACAGGATTTAGCGCTCTATGACGACTTTGTCGGAGCGCGGATGGCTGCGTCTAACTGGATAGGCCGCGGTCAGGTAGATTATTTTTCGCAGGACGCGCCTGCCATCGGCAGCTACTCTCTGCGTTGGGAAGGCGTCGATCAGTATAATCATATCGGCTTTGATTTTGCCCCGGATATAGACCTATCGCTCTCTGTTAGAGCAGACTATGCGCTGTCTTTTCTAGTGCGTGGGGATACGCCTGGTTCGGCCTTCGACGTGCGCTTTATGAACGGCGATAGCGGCGGTTTGCCTTGGCGTATGCGCTACACGGTGGACGAGCGCATAGCGCGCTGGGACGGAACGTGGCAGCAGGTGCGCCTGCCCCTGCGCGCGTTTGTCGAGCACGGCGCTTGGGACGGAGTCTGGCACGAACCGCAGGGCCTTTTTGATTGGTCAGATATCGATCGGCTGGAAATCGTTGCCGAACACCACGACCTAATGGGGCGCCGCTTCTTTTTTGACGATGTGCGCATCGTCGCGCCGGACGGTACGGCGGTGGCTTTTGATGGCGTAGCGGGTTCGCTCGACTATGCGCTTGGTGCGAATTATCCCAATCCGTTTAATGCTAGCACCGTTATTGAGTATGAGCTGGCCGAGGCGGGTTTAGCTGAACTGAGCGTGTTTAATGTTACCGGTCAGCGCGTGCGCACGCTCGAGCGGGCTGTGCATTCGCCTGGTGGGCATCGCTCGACGTGGGACGGGCGCGACGATTCCGGTCGCGCTGTCGCTAGCGGCGTATACTACTATCGGCTCGAGACGACGGCCTTTCTAGCCGTTGGCAATATGACGCTGCTGCGCTGAGTCCGTTGTATGGGGACGCGGCGACGGGCTATATTGCTCGAATGGTCTCGTGCATTCGAAACCGCCTTTACACACAGAGAGGTATGTTGTGCAACCGATTATTATTGGCGCCGGACGCGGCAGTCGCCTTAACGCGCTGACAGACGAACAGCCCAAATGCTATGCGCCGGTTGGTTCGCGCCGTATTCTTGACTGGCTGCTGCGCGCTCTAACCGAAGCCGGACTGCCCGCGCCGGTATTTATTGGCGGTTATCGCATAGAGCAAATTCGCTCCGACTATCCGGAGCTAGACTTTCGCCACAACGCCGATTGGCCCAACAACAATATTCTCGCGTCGCTCTTTTGCGCCGAGGCCGATATGGAAGACGGCTTTGTCTGTTCGTATTCTGATATTCTTTACCGGCCCTCTGTGGTGCGTCGAGCCCTAGCGCATCCGGGAGATATCGTGCTCTGCGTTGATACGGAATGGCGTGCCCGCTACGTCGATCGCAGCCAGCACCCAGAGGACGACGCTGAGAAGGTCTTGGCCGAAGGCGATCGGATCGTGCGCATAGAGCGCAGTATCGAGGCGGATGCGGCCAGCGGCGAATATATCGGCGTGGCCCGCTTTAGTCCGCGCGGTGCCCAGCTGCTGCGCGAGAGCTATCATCAGGTGCGCGCGGCGCATGCCGGCACGGTCTGGCGCGATAGCGCGCTCTTTGAAAAGGCCTACCTGATCCATCTGTTCCAGCACATGATCGAGGGCGGAGCCGATGTGCGTATGGTGACGACCGACGGCGAGTATATGGAAATAGACACAGAGGAAGATTACGCGCTGGCCAATGCGCGCTGGCCGCGAGAATACGGAGATTAGTATGTCAACGGTAGATCGCTATGGAACGCTATTTCCGACTGCGGTGGTTGGCTCGATGCCGCGTCCGGACTTCGTGCGCGAACTGGTCACGGGCGGTCGCGCAGAGGATGGATCGCGGCGTGGTGAACTGATGGATCGCGCCGTTGCCTATATTGCGTCGCTGCAGGAACAGGCCGGTATCGATGTGATCAGCGACGGCGAGTGGCGCCGCGCCTCGTATATCGGCGTAATCGCCGAGCTTGCCCACGGTTTTACCCTGGGCGAGGAAGACGGGCGGCCATGGACGATTGTAACGGATCGACTCGCGCCAAAAAATCCGGGTTTTATTGCGGCCGAAGTCCGTTACTTAAAGGGGGTGACGGGCCGACAGATCAAAGCGACGCTGCCGGCCCCGGCACTGCTGGGTGAGCGCATGTGGGACAGGGATAAGTCGGCAGCCGCCTATCCCACGCGCCGCGCTTTTGTCGAAGCCTGTGTCCCGGTGCTGCGTCAGGAACTGCGTCTGCTGCGCGACGAGGGGGTCGACGTAGTGCAGATTGACGATCCTCACCTGTGCCTGCTCGTCGACGACAGGGTGCGCGCCGGCTACGAAGACCCCGACGCTGAGGCGGCTTTCTCTGCGGAAATGACCAACGCCGTTGTCGATGGAATCGAAGGTGTGCAGTTGGCGGTACATCTGTGTCGCCGCGCTGGTGCGCGCGTGCGCGGCGAAGCGAAGCACACCGGGGGTTACGATCCGATTATCCGCTATCTAAACGCGCTTCAGGTGCACCATTTGACTATGGAGTTTACCGCGCCGGGTGCGGGCGATACCGAGGTGTTTTCCATGCTGCGAGAAGATTTCGAGATCGGCTTAGGCTGCCTCGGTGTGCATCCGGGTGAGGTGGACTCGGCCGACGAAATCGTCGCCCGCGTCGAGCGCGCGCTGCGCTATGTCGCGCCCGAGCGCCTCGTGCTCAATCCGGACTGCGGATTTGCTCCCGGTTCAGCGGCTCGCGTAGACGTCGACGAGGTCTACACAAAGCTGCAGAACATGGTTGAAGCGGCTCGTCGCCTGCGCGAGAAATACGCATAGCGCAGCTTATTTTTTATCTGCAAAATCGGTTCTTGAGTAGGGTCACTGCCCCGTCTATATTGAGCCCCATGTACTGGTCTATCTCTCTCGTATGTGCTGTCCTATTGGGTGCGGGTTCGCTCGTGGCCGAAGAGCTGCGCTTTGACTCGGCGGCCGACTGGCGAACGTGGTTCCTGCCCGGTGATGCGGTAGAGGTGCTGCCCTCAGGGATTGTACAGCCCGTCGCCGTACAGCGCCATGCCAACGCCGTGCGCAATGCCCGAACGTTCGGCGGCGGTATCCGCGCCGTCGGGTCCAATCCGGTGGCTGCCAGCGCCGTTATCGACGGCGATGAAGCGACGGGCTGGGGACCGGATCTGAGCGACTTAGAGAATGGTGGCTGGATTGAGATCGACCTTGGACGCGCCGTATCAGCCGAGTGGATCGAGCTCGTATTTGACGCGGCAGCTCCGCCTTTTGAACTCTTTGAACTGCTCGTTTCCAATGGGGCGATGATGCGCGACGAGACGCGCTCTTTTATCGAGGGCACGCTGGTCTACCCCATTCGCCACCGCTACGCAGAGAACCAACGGCATCGCGTGCGCTATGCGTTGGATAATCCGGCGCATTCGCTGGTGAAAAACGTGCGCGTGCAGGTATTGCAGAGCCCTGTTGGCGCGCGCCTAGTCGAAATAATCGTGCAGAGCTTTGGCGACAACTTGGTGCTGGGTGCGATTGAGCGGGGTGGTGAGGTCGATATTGCCGTTGAGGTGGATAATCCGCTTGCCATCAGCAAGGGACGCCTATTGGCGGCCGTCGATGGGCTGGTTACGACCTCCTGGTATCCAACAGGTCGCGAGGTAAATGCCGAAGATACTTATGCGCACATAAAGATTGATCTGGGTGCGGCCTATCGCATTGACCTGCTGCGCCTCATCAGCAGCGTCGGCGGGGGCTTTGATTTTCGCTTTTACGAGCTCGAGACGTCGGATGGATCGCTGGCGCCGGATGGATCGCTGGTATGGCAAACGCACTTTTCGGGCGTCCAGACCAATCTGCCGGCGCGTCAGGGGCTGGTCGACCATTTATTCACCCCGCTGCCGGCGCGCTACGTGCAGGTGCGTTGGAAGTTTTGGGACAGCAACTGTCAGAACGGCTCGGCGCAGAATACCGGCTGCTTCGCCTCGGGGCGGACCCAGGAAGTGCAGGTCTTTGGTCAGGGTTATCCGCAGGAGGTGCGCCTGCGCTCGCCGATTCTCGATTTGGGCGGCGATAAGAATGTGCACGCACTGCGCTGGGAGGGCGCGCATGCGGCTGACGCGCGCATTGAACTGCGCACGCGCTCGGGCAATTTGCTGGAGACGCAGACGACGTTTTACGATCGCGATGACAAAGAAATTACGGAAAAGCAGTGGAATCGGCTGATCCCCTCGTTTCGCGGCCGCGTCGACACGTCGTTTGTCGTCGGCGGCGACTGGAGCCCGTGGAGCAGCTCGTACGCCGCTTCGGGTCAGGGCTTTCTCTCGCCTTCACCGACGCGCTATGCGGAAGTTGAGGCGCGCCTTATCGCCGGAGATGCGGGGCGCGAAGCCGCATCGCTCGACTGGGTGGCGCTCGACTTCTCGGCGCCGCTGGCTGTGCGCGTAGAGGGTGAGATCTACCCGGTGCAGGTGGGCCCTGGCGTCGAAGAGGAATTCTCCTACTTCGTGCGCGCCTGGCAGAGTGCACGCGGCTTTGATCGACTTGCACTGGAATCTACGACGCCGCTGCGCTTTGTCGGTGCGCAAATAGAGGGCGAGCCGATTGCCGTTGATGTGGTGTCGTCTGAGAGGGGCTTCAGCGCGCGCTTTCCGCGTCGCGTGCGCCAGGGCGAACTGGTTGAGCTGCGCTTTGCCGCACATATCTTTCTGCAGGCGACGCGCTTTGACGCCTTTCTACAGGACAGCGCGCTGGGCGGGGACGTGCGTCAGCGCGTAGAGGTGGGCGACGCGACGGACCTCGTCGAGAGCAGCACTAACGCGGTATCCCTGCCGTTGGACGGCGAGCTCTTTGCCAATGCCCAGTTTAGTGCGGCGTTGATCACCCCGAATGGCGATGGGCTGAACGATCTGCTGCAGGTGCAGTTTGATCTGGTCAATATGCTGGAGCACCGGCCTCTATCGCTGGAAATTTTTGATGCGGCCGGGCGCGGCGTGCGGACGATTGGGCAACTGGGCGTGGCCGGTGCGCAGACGCTGGTCTGGGACGGCGTGGACGAGCGCGGCCAGCGCGTGCCGCCCGGCATCTATCTAGCGCGCCTGCGCGTCGAGGGCGATGCGCGCGTGCAGAGCATCTGTCGAACGGTGGGCGTCGCGTATTGACCTGCTGCGTCGTTCGAATTGGCATTGCGTGGAAACACGGCTCTTCTTATTAGTTAGTCGCGTCTTTGCGCAGTTCTTACTCACAGCTAACAGAGAGTTTTTTATGTCTGAATCTATACGAGAAATACCCGCAGAGCCGGCTATTCTGACGACGACAGTCGGTTCGTATCCCGTGCCCGAATGGCTAGTTGCTCTGCCCAGCGAGCAGGCTGTTTCCGATGCTACGCGCGTGGTTTTTGATACGCAGCGCCAGGCCGGTATTGACCTGCCTACCGACGGTGAGCTATACCGGTTCGATATAAACCACCCCGATACCAACGGCATGATTGAATACTTCGTGCGCCCGATGGGCGGCACGCGTTCCGAATTTGGACGCAGTGAAGTTGAAGAGTTTGCCGCCATGCAGACCATGGGTTTTCGCGCGAAGCCGGCTGCCGTTATCGACGAGGCGCTGTCGGAGGGTGGGCTCGATCTACTGTCGGACTGCGCGCGCGCGGCCGCCGTAGCCGGTGGGCCATTTAAGTTCACCCTGACCAGTCCCTATATGCTGGCGCGCACCCTGCTCGATCATCACTATGGCGACTTTGAAGAAATGCTGATGGCCGTAGCCGGCGTGCTGGGCGCTCAGGTAAAGGGACTGCCCTGCGCCTGCGTGCAGGTCGATGAGGCCAATATTCCCGGCAATCCAGACCACGGACCGATGGCCGCCCGCGCCATCAATGCCGTGCTCGACCAGGTCGATGAGGGCACGTCACGCGGCGTGCACTTCTGCTTCGGGAATTACGGTGGTCAGACGATTCAGTCGGGCACTTGGAAAGCGCTGCACGCGTTTCTCAACGAACTGCACTGCGACCATTTGGTTTTGGAATTGGCACATCGCCCCGACGACGACCTGCTGGCGCTAAAAGAAATTGACCCGCGCATTCAGCTGGGCATTGGCGTAGTCGATATTAAGGTCAATCACGTGGAGACGGCCGAGGAGATCGCTCGCAGCATCGAAGCCGCCGAAAAAGCGGCCGGGCCCGGTCGCGTGCGCTACATTCATCCCGACTGCGGTTTCTGGATGCTCAAGCGCTCTGTAGCTGATCGCAAGATTGCCGCGCTGGCGGCGGGAAGAGATCTCTATCTGGGTCGTTAGATAGGCGAGTACGTAGAAAACGGGCGAACGCACGGTGCGTTCGCCCGTTTTGCGTTGGTAGGAATCTTAGCGCATATAGCCGACGGCTTCCTTGGCAAAGTAGGTGAGTATCATGTCGGCTCCGGCCCGCTTGATGGCGGTAAGCGTTTCCATAACGGCTTTTTCTCGATCGGCCCAGCCGCGCTCTGCGGCGGCGACGATCATGCCGTATTCGCCGGATACGTTATAGGCGGCAATAGGCACGTCAAAAGCCTGTCGTGCTGCGGCGATGACGTCGAGATAGGCCAGGGCGGGTTTGACCATGACCACGTCGGCTCCCTCCTCTATGTCGAGCGATATTTCGCGCAGCGCTTCGCGCGCGTTGGCCGGATCCATCTGGTAGGTTTTTTTATCGCCTTTTTTGGGAGCGGAGTCGAGCGCGCCGCGAAATGGACCGTAAAAGCACGAGGCGTACTTGGCCGAGTAGGCGAGAATGCCGACTTGGTCAAACCCCGCGTCGTCGAGCGCTACGCGTATTGCGCCGACGCGGCCGTCCATCATGTCGGAAGGGGCGACCCAATCAACGCCCGCCTCGGCATGCGAGACGGCCATTTTGCACAGCACGGAAATCGTCTCATCGTTGACGATCTCGCCGTCGATGACGAGCCCGTCGTGGCCGTGGTGCGTGTAAGGGTCGAGCGCGATGTCGGTCTGCACGCACAGCTCAGGCACGGTCTCCTTGATGGCAGCGACGGCGCGCTGGATCAGTCCATTGGGATCGTAGGACTTGGTCGCTCTGTCGTCTTTTTCCTCTGCGTAGCCAAATAAATTGACCGCTGGAATGCCGAGCTGATATATCTCGCTGCACTCGCGCACGAGTTCGTCGACGGAAAAGCGAAACTGACCGGGCATCGACTCGATGGGCTGTCGCTGCTGTTCTCCCTCGGTAACAAACATGGGCAAAATGAGGTCGTCGGCGCGCAGCACCGTTTCGCGCACTAGGCTGCGCACGCTTTCGGTGCGACGTAAACGGCGCGGGCGATGAGTCAGCTCCATATAGATGGCTCCTGTAGTAAGGCGGAACAGAGTGGGTTCCGCATAGAGTGCAAACGAGATAGAGCGGGTACTTCGTCGTAAAAAGAATAAACAAAACAAAGCGGTATTGCCCATGCCGAACCGTTTGGTTGCCGCTTGCCAAGGGGCGTTTATTCTTTGGCTAATAACGGCGACAGCTTTTACCTTCTTCCATATCACCTTGCCGCGAGGACGTTCGAATCGTGATGAAATGGATTGGGAGCGCACTGACATTTTTCTGCTGCATGGTCCAAGTCTCTGCAGCGAAAACGCCCGTAGAAGAAGCCTATGAAGCCGGCGTGCTCGATTTGGGCACGGCGCTGATCTACCAGGTCGAGGGCATGCGCGATATGCGGCGCCTGCCGTCGGCACTGCGGCATCAGCCGCAGCGCGCGTACTGTGGAACGCCGCACGTGGTGCAGGCGGTAGCGGCTGCACCGCAGTTGGACGAGACCTACAGACAGGGAGTGGCCAAACTCGTACAGCGTCGCCCCAGCACCGACTTCGATGCAGTTTCGCCCAGCGGCCGCTTCCGCGTTCACTACGATATCGAAGGGTCTGAAGGGGTCGATCCGACGGACGACGACGGCAACGGCATTCCCGACTATATCGATCTGACGATGACGGTGCTCGACAGTGTTTGGGTGCTCCAAGTCGATGAACTGGGCTACCACCAACCTCCGGATGACGGCGGCGTTGACGGGGACGAATACGACGTCTACGTCGTCGATCTAGGGCGAGGCGGAGCCTATGGTTTTACCTATCCCGAGCGGGCTGGCAAGACGTCGCCGAGCTATCTCGAAATAGACAACGATTACGCCAATCCGATCTATCAGCAGACCAAAGGACTCGACGCGCTGCGCGTAACGATAGCGCACGAATTCCATCACGCCATCCAGTTTGGCTACTATCAGGGCAGCGACAGCATTTGGTGGCAGGAGAGCACTTCGACGTGGATGGAAGAAGTGGCCTATCCAGCGGTAGACGATTACCTGCAGTACTTGCCGAGTTTTTTAGGCGCTCCCCAGCGCGCTCTTAACTCGGGCAATCGCGTCGGCGCAGATTTCCACATCTACGGCACGTCGATTTTTTCGCACTTTCTCGATCAGCAGTACGGGCGTCACGTCAACCGTCTCATATGGGAAGAAGTTGGCCGGCGGGGCAACGCGCGCTTAGATAATTTTAACCGCATGTTGCTCGATATACAGCCAGGTGGATTGAGCGTAGCGCTGAGTGAGTTTGCCGTGTGGAACTACTTTACGGGCACGCGCTTTCGCGCAGGCTACTACGCCGAGGGCGACAAGTATCCGCTGGTGCCCACGCGCGATATTGCCGTCGAAGACGACACCCAGATCAGCCAAATCAGCGTAGAATACGATCTGGATGCGACGGGCAGTATGTATCTGCGCCTTAAGCCGGAGCTGCGCGGCGGTGGCGTTACGCTGACGTTTCGTCCCGGGCGCGGCTCGTGGCGTCGTCAGCTCCTACTCGTCGGTCCCGATAGCGTATCCGTGCAGTCGCTGAGCGACGAAAGGACGAGCGTGGCTGGCTGGGATCAGTATAGGGAAGTGGTCATGGTGATTACATCGGGAGAGGAGTCGGGCTTTGCCTATCCCTATGGGCTGGACGTCGAGTACGATCCGGAGTTAACCGATGCACCGCCTGCGCGCGTATCCGTGCTGCGACCGCCCATGCCCAATCCCTTTCATGCCGATGGTCAGTCGCAGGCGCGCTTTGTGTTTGATTTAGCTGAGTCCAGCAACTCGACTCGGCTCTCGGTCTTTACGGCTTCAGGTCATCTCGTTTGGCAAACAGCGTGGGCACCGCGCGCTGCGCGCCAGGGGCATTCCGTGCTGTGGGATGGCCTCAACGGCGAGGGCCAACCCGTGGCAGCCGGCATTTACTATCTCGTGCTTGAAGCCGACGGTCAGGTCGCGCGCCGCACGATGGCCGTTGTGCGCGAGTAAGGCGAGAGCCTTTCGTTAGGAGGAGCACGACAGCATCGAGCAGCCCGCTCGGTGGCGCGCCCACTCCGGTCGTTTTTGCGCGTGTTCCTCTTTGCCTGGCTGCACTTGGTAGGGACGGCGCAGGACGTCCAATAGTTCGTTAACCCGAGAAAAATCGCCCTCTTCCGCCCGGTCAATGGCCAGCTGTGCCATGTAGTTGCGCAGCACATAGATAGGATTGGCTGCGTTCATAGACTCGGTGCGTCCCTGTCGAACCTGAGCGCAGTAGCGGCGCAGCCAAGCGGTCAGCCGTTCTCTGTATTCGTCCGTTTGTTCTTCTGGTGCATAGTAGGCCGAAAGCAGCGGTGCCATGAGGGTTTGGTCGTTTAGGCGGGGCGCTGCCTCCGCGTCGACTTCTGCTAGCGCGCGAAAAAAGAGCGTCATATCCGTTTCTACCAGAGGCAGTATGGCGTGCAGTTCGTCGACCAGGGTGGCATCGTACTCGGATAGCCCTAGCTTTTGCGTCAGCATGCCGTGCCACTGTCGCTCGTATTCGGTAGTATACGAGTCCAGCAGCGCCTGCATCGCGTCGACGTCTTTAATCACGGGCAAAAGAGCCTGTCCAAGCTGGGCTAAATTCCAGTGGGCAATGGGTGACTGATAGTCAAAGCGATAGCGCCGCCCACCGGCATCGGTCGTGTTGGGCGTCCAGTTGGGATCGTAGTTTTCCAGCCAGCCATATGGACCGTAGTCGATAGTCAGGCCCAGAATCGACATGTTGTCCGTGTTCATTACGCCGTGCACGAATCCTACGCGCATCCAGTGTGCCATCAGCAGGGCCGTGCGCTGCACGATCTCCTCGTACCAGCGCAGATAGGTTTCTTCGGACGGTGCGCCTAGGTGGGGGAAATCGGCGCGGATCGTGTGATCGATCAACTGTTGTAGAATATCGTATTGGCGCCGTGCGGCAAAAATCTGGAACGAGCCAAAGCGCGTGAAGGTGGGCGCGACGCGGCAGACGACGGCGCCGGGCTCGGCCTTGGGGTGACCATCGTAGAACATGTCGCGGACTACGTCCTCGCCGGTGGTTATCAGACTCAGCGCGCGCGTCGTCGGCACGCCGAGGTGGTGCATGGCTTCGCTGCAGAGGAATTCGCGCACCGAGGAGCGCAGCACGGCCAGACCGTCGGCCGTGCGCGAATAGGGCGTCGGCCCCGCTCCCTTTAGCTGTAGCATCCAGCGCTGCCCCTGCGCGTTGACGATCTCGCCGAGGTTGATGGCCCTTCCGTCTCCCAACTGTCCGGCCCAGTTGCCAAACTGATGGCCGCCGTAGCAGGCGGCGTGGGGATCCATATCGGGCAAGAGATGGTTGCCGGAAAAGACCTCGGCGAATTCAGACGTTTCGCAAAGTGCGCTGGGGATACCGAGCAGATCGGCGACTTCGCCGGCGTAGGCTACTAGACGCGGCTGGCGGACGGGCGTGGGCCGAACGCGCGAATAGCATGCTGCCTCGACTTGCCGCACGTAGTTATCTGTCAGCGGATCGGCTGGCAGCGCGCGAGTGAATTGGTTGTCAAAGGTCAGAGTTTGTTCAAGGCGTTCGCTGTGCATAGGTAGATTGGCCAGATGGAGTGTTGGTTGGACTACTGCGCCCTAGCTATGTTAAGGCCGGAGGGCCTGTTGGTGCGCCCATAGATAGTATACAATTCGCGCCGCTGTGCGAAAGCTCGTCGGCCCGTAAAATGAACTGTTGGTTCGGTCCAATTAACTGGGAGGAGTTTCATGGTTCACAAGATCCACAAAATCGCCATTATCACCGACGATATAGAAGGTGCCGTGCAGTTCTATACGCAGCAGCTTGGTCTGACGGTGATGGAGCGCTTTCCCAACGAAGACGACGAAGATTACGTCTTTCTAGATGCCGGCGGCATCATACTCGAGCTCATGCCGCAAAAGACGATGGGGGCCGGTCCAGGCTTCCACCATATTTCGTTTGAAGTCGACAGTGTAGACGATAGCGTGGAGGAGCTCAGAGACAAGGGTGTCTCGATTGTAAAAGAGCCGTTTGATGTGGGTAGCGGCATTCGCCTCGGCTTTTTTGAAGGGCCGAACCAGATGAATCTGCAGCTTTACCGACGAGAGAAATGAGTGCTTGATGCGCATAAAAAAAGCCGATAGAAACGACATGAAAGCGCTGGCCGGCGTGCACGGCGGTGCCGGTAGCATTCTCTTTAACTCGCTGTGGGATCGGGCCGATTTCGAGACTTCTTTTGCCTTTGTCCACTGCGCGGTATTGCTGCCGGGTACCGGCATCGGTTATCACCGCCACGACGATTGCGAAGAAATTTTCATTACGGTAGACAACGCGGCGCAGTTTACGCACAACGGCCGCACGGCTAGCGTCGAAGGTGGAGCAACGGTGCCGCTGCGCTCCGGCGAAATGCACGCCATATACAACCATACAGAGAGCGAAACGCGCTGGTTCAATGTCCACTGTGCCGTGCCCGGCGGCACGCCCCAGACGACGGACTTGGGCGATGATCGGGCCAACGCCGAGTTGGAATCAACGGATCGCATACCGCTGGCCCGCATAGAACGCAGCGCGTTGCAGTATGCGCCTGCACACGGAGGTAAGGGCGACGTGGGCCGGCGCCAGCTGTGGGGGGCGGCCGACTTCCGCAGCAACTTCTACGCGCTGACGCACTACCTGCTGCCGCCGGACACCAGCATCGGCTATCATCGCCACGTCGGTGTCGAGGAGTGCTATATCGTGCTGGCCGGCAGCGGTCGCATGACGGTAGACGACGAGACGCAATCTGTGGCACAGTGGGATGCGGTTCCCAGCCGACTGGGCGGCGCACACGGCCTCTACAACAGCGGCGCTGACCCGCTCGAGCTGTTGGTCGTCACCGTGTCGGCTGAAAAGGGCCAGTTTGATGCGGAGGATTTGGGCGACGATTTGAGCGCGCGCTAAGAAAAGTAGGCGTACTATCGGCACGGCCGTCTCGACAGTACGCCTACTTTTTTCTAATCGAAGAAGCCAAGTTCCTCGACGGCGTATTCCCTGGCCACGTCTTCGTTCAGGGTCAGCCCTAGGCCGGGCTTTTCTCCCGTGGCTATGTGTCCTTCTTCAATGAGCGGTCCTTCTACCACGAGGTTTTCCCACACGGCATTGTCTAAATGGTGGAACTCCAGCGCCAGGAAATTGGGCACGGCGGCGCAGACGTGCGTCATGGCGAAGGTGCCGACGGGTCCGCAGATATTGTGCGGTGCGAGCGGCATGTAGTAGAGGTCGGCCATTTCGGCGATGCGCTTGCCCTCGGCTAGTCCACCGGCCTTGGCCATATCAGGTGAGACGATGTCGGCCGCTTGCGTGTGGATCAGCTCGCGAAAGCCAAAGCGCGTGTAGAAATTTTCTCCAGTGCAGATCGGCGTGCGCGATGCCTCTTTGACCTTCTTCATGGCCTCGACGTTTTCGGCCGGCACCGGATCTTCGAGCCACAGTAAGTCCAAGCGTTCAAAGGCTTGGGCTATTTTGATGATGTCGACCGGCGCATAGGCCCAATGGGCGTCGATGGCTAAGTCTGTATTGCGGTCGAGCGCCTCGCGTATGGCGGTGACGACCTCGACGTAGTGATGGATGTGGTCGTTGCTGATGCTGCGATTGTAGGGGTCGCGCCGATCGGGCAACGGATCGATATCGAACTTAATGGCAGAAAAACCGCGCGCTTCGACTTCTTTGGCTTTTTGCGCATAGGCGGCCGGTGTTTCGTCGTCGCCGGCGTGGCAATCGTTATAGACGCGCACGCGATCGCGGAAGCGCCCGCCCAGTAGCTGCCATATCGGACATCCTAGCGCTTGGCCGGCAATGTCCCACAGCGCCATCTCGATGCCGCTTATCGCGCTCATAACGGCGCCCTGATAATAGCCCGAAGCGGACATCGAGCCCATCATATCGCGAAAGAGCTTGTCGACGTTGAGCGGGTCCTGTCCAATAAGTGCGCGGGTCAGGCGCGCATCCACGGCGATCTGATGGACGCCCGCGCCGTGATAGGCCTCTCCGAGGCCGATCAAGCCACTGTCGGTTTTGACGCGCACCAAGACCCAGGGAAAAGGTCGCAGAAGCAGCGTGCCTACGTGGGTTATTTTCATAGTGCCTCCTTTTGCCGAGTAAGATAGGGCATGTGAACCGTCGCGCCTATAACGCTTGGCATGCGCGCTGTATCCATCTACATTCCTTGCCTCATATACCGTTACGCCTAGCATACATGGGAGTTTAGCGATGCCCGTTACAATTAAAGACATCAAGACCATTCTCACGCGGCCCGAAGGCACGCCGTTGGCCATTGTCAAAGTGATTACCTCTGACGATGGACTCTACGGCTTGGGCTGTGCAACGTTTACTCAGCGGATCCGAGCAGTGCACGCGGCTATCGAAGAACATCTCAAGCCGTTTTTGTTGGGGCGCGACGTCGACGAGATCGAACAGATTTGGCAGATGGCTATGGTCAACAGCTACTGGCGCAACGGGCCGGTGCTCAACAACGCGATCTCCGGAGTCGACCAGGCGCTGTGGGATATCAAAGGCAAGCGCGCCAACATGCCGGTATATCAGCTCTTAGGCGGCAAATGCCGCGAAGGAGCTGCCTGCTATGCCCACGCCGATGGCAATACGCCGCAGGAAGTGGCCGACTGCGTGCGCCAGGTGCAGGAGCAGGGCTATCGCTATATCCGCGTGCAGTTGGGCGGATACGGCGGATTGGCGGGTGATATCGTCAAGCCCGAAGGGGCGCCGGAGGGCCACTACTTTGATCGCAAGCAGTATATGCGCTCCGCGCTGGAAATGTTTGAATGCGTGCGCAAGGAAGTGGGCGATGAAGTAGAGCTGCTGCACGATGTGCATGAGCGGCTGACGCCCATTGAAGCGGTCGGCTTTGCGCGCGACGTCGAGCAGTTCAAGCTATACTTTCTGGAAGACCCGTTGGCGCCGGAAGATCTGGAATGGTTTAAGAATATTCGCCAAAGCTGCGCCACGCCGATTGCCATGGGCGAGTTATTTAATAATCCGCGCGAGTGGCAGCCGCTGATCGAAGGGCGGCTCATCGACTTTGTGCGCATGCACGTATCGCAGATGGGTGGCATCACGCCGGCTCGACACGTGGCCGCCATGGCTAATATGTACGGCATTCGCACGGCTTGGCACGGACCCGGCGACACCTCGCCGGTGGGGCACGCGGCCAATCTACACCTGGATTTATGGGCGCCTAATTTTGGCGTGCAGGAATGGTACCGACCCGAACTGGCGCGGCGCAATCCAGAGGGCGCTAAGCTCAACCAACGCTCTTACGATATGTTTCCTGGTTTGCCGGAGGTGCGCAACGGCTATATGTATCCCAACGATAAGCCCGGTCTGGGGATCGACATCGACGAGGAGATGGCGGCGCGTTTTCCGCTGGCTGAACGCGTCGGTCGCGGCGAGCCGGCGCGGCTACCCGATGGCACGCCCGTGCGCCCCTAACGCACGGCTTCTTGCCAATCGACGATATAGCGACACAGCGCCTTGCCGCGTTCGGATAGGGCGCTGTAGCGCTCGATGGGGAGCGCGTGATCGGAGCCGCCGCGGCGAAACCACGGGGCGAAATAGCCGGCACTGGTCATGATGCGCGGGGCCTGCGCTCGGTTGGCTGTACCGCCGTGCCAGGTGCGCACGTCGCGGACAATTGCCGTCCCCGCTGGTGCGCAGACGGTTGCCGTTTTCCAGTGTTCGGGTTCGTCCTCTAGGGTGGGTGGCCGCACGCGGGTGCGCTGCGTGCCCGGCACAAAGCGGATGGCGCCGTTTTGCACCGTAAAATCTGTCATCAGATAGTTGATGACGATAAACGGTGCCGGCAGGTCGTAGACGTTGACCTGTCCCAGTGGATCGGCGATTACATCGTTGATGTCCGAATGCAGGTGCTGAATGTTGGCACCGGGATGAGAGTAATCGCCGCCGGCGCCAGAGCAGGTGTAGTCCTCGCTGTTCCAGAGGGCATCGAGGATGGGCAAGACGGTGGGCAGATCGACGAGCATAGCCCATTCGGGATGGTGAATTTGCTGACCAAACGAGTAGCGAGCGTAGCCGCGATTGGCCGATTCAAAGGGCGTGGCTTGGTGCTGCTCGGTGACGACGCGCTGGGCGCCGGCCTGAGCGAAAGCTAGCTGCTCGGGGCTCAGCGTATCGCTCAGAGCGACAAAGCCGTCGCGCGCAAATAGCTGACAGGCGCGCTGTATGTCGTGGCAGGGGATCAATTCGATGTCGAGCATACCGCATTCCTCCGCGCAGCGCATGGATCGCGCTCTTTGAGTATAAAGTTGTGCACAGTAATAATGGCAAAGCCATCGAAACACGCCAGCACTGGGCAGCACGTATGGAGCTAGCCCGCTGTCGGCGCCCTTTTTCACCGGTGGATAAGGACGCGATACGTGCCAGCAAAGCAGACGCGCACATTTTCCACGTCGCATGACGAAGATTCGTCCGCACAGACCCCAGCGCCGCGCGGCGTTTCGCACAGAGCTGTGGGTATCGGTCTGCTCTGTTGCGTGGCGCTTTCCCTCGGCGAGTCCTATGGTGTGCTCGTGGTGCGCGGGTCGGCGATGGCTGCCGACTATTCTACGGGGGCCGCGCTCGTTCTGTTCTTCCTACTGACGCTGGTGCTCAATCCGCTTGCTCGTCTGCTCACGGGCTCGCGCCTGCACAGCCGCGAGTTGGCGACGATCTACATTATGATGATCGTTGCAGCGGCGATCCCATCGTGGGGTTTCGTGATGAATTTAATCCCCTTTTTAGGGGGTCTATTCTACTATGCGACGCCGGAAAACGACTGGGCTCATGTTATTCATCCACACGTAGCCGACTGGCTAGTGGCGCGGGACCGATCCGCTATATGGAAGCTATTCGAAGGGGCACGTCGCGGTGAACAGGTGCCCTGGAGTATGTGGCTGCAGCCGCTGCGCGCGTGGTTCTTTTTTATTCTCAGTATCTATTTTGCCACGCTGTGCATCTTGGTGATGCTGCGCAAACAGTGGATGGAAAACGAGCGTTTGCTCTTTCCGCTGGCTACGCTGCCGATCGAGCTTGGACGCCAAGAGCCGGGCAAGTGGTTGCCGCCTCTGCTGCGCAACTATTTGACGTGGCTGGGCTTTGCCGTGCCCTTTGTCATTTACGGTATAAACGGTCTGCACTCGTACTTCAGTTTTTTCCCCTTTGTCGAGCTCAATACCTATGTGCGCTTTTTGCGCGATTCGATCGGACTCAACCTGCGCCCGCGCTTTGAAGTAATCGGTCTGTCCTATCTGTTGAGCCTAGATGTCTCTTTCGGCGTGTGGTTTTTTGCCTTTGTGGCGATCCTGCACTCGGGCGTAGAGCGCTTGCTCGGTTGGAGCATCGGCCCTGGTCAGCCCTATTCGCTGCCGGCCACAGCCAGCGTGGCGCACCTTGCACAGGGGGCGATGTTTTTTCTGGTATGTTCCAGCCTGTGGGCGGCGCGGCGACATCTGGTAGCCGTTGTTCGCACGGCATTCGGGCGCGGTCGGAGCATTGACGACAGCGGTGAAATGCTGTCGTACCGAACGGCGGTATTCGGTTTTCTATTGGCCTCGGTATTTGCCGTCGTCTGGTTGGCGCAGACGGGGCTGGGCTATGGGAGTGCGCTGTTCTACTATGCGCTGTGCATGGTGACTTTTATCGGATTGGCACGCATCGTTTCACAGGCCGGTCTAGCCTATGGCGTATCGCCCGTAGCGCCGCCGGTTTTTATTGTCACGGCGTTGGGGCCGGGGACGCTAGGACCGAGCGGCCTGACGGCACTGGGCATGAATTTTCCCTGGTCGGCGGATCTGCGCACCTTTGTCATGGCCTCTGCGGCGACCGGTCTGAAAATAGCCGAGGTAACGCGGTTGGAATCCCGGCGTCTCTTTGTCGCTATTGTCTTAGCCATTCTGGTCACGCTCGTTTCGGCGACGTGGGCGGTGATGACGCACGCCTATACTTACGGCGGCATCAATCTAGGGGGATGGGGCTTTGGTGGCTTGACTCAGCTGACGGGTAACTGGATCGCCCACAATATCCTCAATCCCGAGGGCGTCTATGGCTGGCATCTGCTGTATACGGGCCTGGGCGGGGCGCTGATGGCCGCCCTAACCTATCTCAAGGCGCGCTTTGTCGGTTTCCCCATTCATCCGATCGGGCTAGCCCTAGGGTACACCTATCCCATTAGCCAGATTTGGTTTTCTGTCTTTATCGCTTGGTTGCTCAAAGCGGTTATACTGAAATACGGCGGCGCGCGTGGCTATCGTATGCTGCGCCCGTTCTTTCTCGGCATGGTGCTGGGGGCGTTTAGCGCGGCCGGTCTGTGGCTCGTGGTCGATGCGCTGGGCGGGAATGCCAACTGGTTTACGCTATAAGTGCGCGAAGTATACTTGTCAGCACGAGCGTAAACGATACTTTATATACGTCATATATATGGGCCGTGGTATTTCTTCCCATGTTTAACAGGAGATTCTCCCTCATGAAATTCGAAACGCTCTGTCTGCACGCTGGTCAAGAACCGGATCCGACGACGCTGTCGCGCGGAGTGCCAGTACACCGCACGAGTTCCTATGTGTTCAAAGATACCGAACACGCGGCCAACCTATTTGGTCTCAAGGAATTGGGCAACATCTACACGCGCATTATGAATCCGACGCAGGATGTGTTGGAGCAGCGCGTAGCCGCTCTCGACGGCGGCATGGCGTCGCTGGCGCTGGCCTCGGGTACGAGCGCGATCTTCTACAGCGTGATCAACCTCTGCCAGGCTGGCGACGAAATCGTCGCGGCCAACGATCTGTACGGCGGGACTTACACGCAGTTCAACGATATTCTGCCGCAGTTCAATATCAAGACGAACTTCGTCGACCCCAAAGATCCGGAAAATTTCGCCAAGGCGATTACGCCCAAGACGAAGATGCTCTACTGCGAAACGGTGGGCAATCCGGCGCTCAATATTGCCGATATCTCGGCGATTGCCGACGTGGCGCACGCGCACGGACTGCCGCTGGTAGTCGACAGCACGTTTACCACGCCTTACCTGCAGCGTCCGATTGAGCACGGGGCCGATATCGTCGTGCACTCGCTGACCAAGTGGTTGGGTGGGCACGGTACGGGCATCGGCGGCATCGTAGTCGACTCGGGTAAATTCGACTGGCAGTCGGACAAGTTTCCGCTGATGGTCGAGCCCGAAGGTAGCTATCACGGCGTGCGCTGGGCCTATGATTTAGGCCCGCTGAGTCCGCTGGCCTTCATTCTGCGCATGCGCGTTGTGCCGCTGCGTAATCTGGGTGCCTGCATCTCGCCCGACAACGCTTGGATGTTCCTGCAGGGAATTGAAACGCTGCCGCTGCGCATGGACCGCCACTGCGACAACGCCCTGGCTATCGCCAAGCACCTGCAGGGCCACAGTGCCGTTGAGTGGGTGCGCTATCCGGGACTAGAGGGCGATCCCTCCTATGCGCTCAACGAGAAATATCTCGATGGCAAGGGAGGCGCCATGGTCGTGTTTGGCATCAAAGGCGGCGCGGAGGCCGGCAGCAAGTTCATCGATGAGCTGGGTCTCTTCTCGCACTTGGCCAACGTCGGTGACGCTAAGAGCTTGGCGATTCATCCATCGACGACCACGCACTCGCAGCTGGGCGAGGAGCAGCAGCGCGCCGGAGGCATCACGCCTGAGTTGGTGCGTTTGTCGATTGGTTTGGAAAACGCCGACGACTTGGTGGCCGATATCGATCAGGCGCTGGCTAAAGCAACGGCCTGAGGTCGATTTGTCCTCTCAGCAAGGCAATAAAAGTGGAGTCGGGTCCGTCGAGACTCGACTCCATACTTTTGCGTGCCAGGAACCCCTCGTGCTGCGCAGCGGCCAGAAGCTGGGCCCAGTGACGCTTTCCTACGAGACGCACGGCCAGCTCAACGAGCGCCGCGACAACGCCATCCTAATTTTTCATGCGCTGTCGGGAAGTCATCACATCGCCGGTCACACTGCGGCGGTTCCCGAGGTCGGAGCGCGCTGGAACGAAGAGTGCCACATCGGCTGGTGGGATCGCTTTGTCGGTCCGGGTAAAGCTGTTGACACCGACCGTTTTTTCGTGGTGTGCGCCAACTATCTGGGAGGGTGCTACGGATCGACCGGTCCGGCGTCTATCGATCCGCAGACCGGTCGGCCGTACGGCGCGCTTTTTCCGCACATTTGCGTGGCCGACGTGGTCGACACGCAGATGCATCTGCTCGATCACTTAGGCATCGACAAGCTACACGCCGTCATTGGCGCCTCACTCGGCGGGTTGATGTGCATGAGCTTGGCTACCCGTTACCCTGATCGGGTTGGCATTGTCATTCCCATTGCCGCTAGCCTCGACGTGAAACCGCTGCAGCGCATTCACAACTTTGAACAGATTTGTGCCATTGAGCAGGATCCGCACTTTTGCGGCGGCGACTACTACGATGGACCGACCCCCGAGCGGGGCTTAGCGCTGGCGCGGATGATCAGTCACAAGACCTACGTATCTTTGCACACGATGGAGGATCGAGCCCGTCAGGAAGTGCAGACCGAGGAGAGTCCTTTTTCGTGGTATCCGCTGGCTGATCCGCTGGAGTCCTACATGCTGCATCAGGGTCGCAAGTTTATCGAGCGCTTTGACGCTAATAGCTACGTGCGCATCGTCGATATGTGGCAGCGCTTCGATTTGTTAGCCGAAGCGGGCGCGCCGTCCATGGATGCACTCTTTGCTCGCTGTCGCGCGCAGAACTACCTGATTTTCAGCATCGATTCAGACGTGTGTTTCTATCCGGAAGAGCAGGAAGAAATGGCGCGCGTGCTCAAAGAGGCCGGCGTATACAACATGCGGATCACGGTGCATTCAGAGAAGGGGCACGATTCGTTTCTGCTCGAGCCTGAACTCTTTACCCCCCATCTATCTCATACGCTCAACGCCTAGGCGGCGTTTGCCCGACTAATCTACGTCGGGTCGCGGCGGGTTGGCCCAGTGGCCAGACGGGTCAGAGCCGCTGACGACAACGCCCTCGCTCTGCCAGTTGAGCAGCGAGCGCACTGCGGCTGCCGCGTAGCGCAGCGTCAGCCCACCGCGCCGTCGATTGGATGTGTTGACCCCGGATCCGTGTAGGAGTAGATCGCTGTGCAGGGAAAACTCGCCAGCCTGCAGAGCGACGTCTATGGGTTGGCCAAAGCGCTCGGCGTCGTCGACCGTTTGGTTGAGCACGTTGTTTTCCGTTGCGTCGCTGGTGCGGTACTCGATGTGGCCTTGAGCGTGGGAGCTCGGTATAAACTGCATGCAGGCGTTCTCAGCGTCAGCTTGGTCGATGGCCAGCCAACAGGTCACCGTCTTGGAAGGCGTCAGAGGCCAGTAGGAAGCGTCTTGGTGCCAGGAGACGGTCTTGCCGTCGCCGGGCATTTTGCAAAAAAAGTGCGCTCCCCAGCAGACGATGTCGTCGCCGATCAGGTCGCGCACGTAGCGCAAAATGCGTTCGTCGCAGGCAATGTCGTATATGCGGGCGTGCTGCACGTGACCGGAAATAATTGAGTAGCTGTCTGCGCCGGCCGCGTGCACTTCTGACAACAGGCGGTCAAAGTAGGCGCTGAGTTCGGCCGACTCTGCCGCTTCAGAGCGGCGAAAAGGCAGGAGATAGCCGTCGCGATTGTACTGTTCGACCTGATCGGCCGTGAGCGCACGCGCGCGCTGCGGATCGCCAGGGATAAAGCTCAGGTCGCGTTCCATGTCCGCTAGCATCTCTCTATCCGGCATGATGCGCGGCGTCATATCGCGGAAGCTCTTGTTGCTCATATTTTCTCCTCGTTGCCTAAACGCAGCGTGCAGGCTGCACGGACGACCTAGTTAAAATCGAAAACAGTTTTCCACTCTTCGTCGAGGCGCAGGCGCGTTTCAAAGGTCGTTCCCTTGCGGCTTTTAAAGCCGCCGATGACGTCGGTCTTACCTTCTCGGATGAGCGTTTCTACCTGCTCTTTGGTTAGCTCCTTGCTGGCGACGACTTTCCACACGACAAACTCGCACCCCTCGCGGTATCGGTTGCAACCAAATCCCTTGCGGCCCTCGACAATGTGACCCTGTCCGCACTTGGGACAGGTTAGCTGGGGAAAATCGCCCGACTGTGCAGGTGTGGCCGGTGCCGCTTCCGGCGCAGCATAGGCCTCTAACGGCGGCGGCGCGTCTAGGGGCGGCTCTTCTTCCATGGGCGGTGGGGCTTCGTTGGGCGGCGGTGCATCCATCGGCGGTGGGCCGCTGTCGGGTGGTGCGGCGGCGCGGGCCGGTGCTGGGCCACTGCTCTGCTGCGGCCCAGCAGTGGGCTTGTTTTCAAAGTCAAATACGACCTTGAACTCCTCGTCGAATTTTAGCCGTCCGGCAAAGGGCTTGCCGGCGCGACTGGTAAATCCTTCCAACCATTCAGTGTGTCCGTCGGCCAGCAGGTCTTTGGCCAGCTTGGGCGAAATCTCCTTGCCGGCGGTCGTCTTCCATATCGTCAGGTTGCAGCCCTCTTTATAGCGACTGCATCCATAGGCTTTGGGGCTTTCGCGCACCTCGCCCTCTTTGCATTTGGGACACGGGCCCAATACCACGGCTTTACCTCCTCGCGTTCGTTTTTTCTTTCCCTTGCCGCCCTGCGCTTGGCGCGCCTGGGCCACTTGTTCGGGGGTCAGTGCCTTGCCTTCGGCTACTTGCGGCACCATGGACTGCACGAAATCGGCGATGTCCTGATAGAATGCATCGCCGGCGCGCTCGCCTTCTTCTACTTCTTTTAGCTGCTGTTCCCACTGGCCGGTCAACTCCGGACTGCGCAGGGGTTCGGCGACCAGCTCGATGAGCGCAGTGCCTTTTTCCGTGGCACGCAGTGCCTTTTTCTCGCGCCGTATATAGCCGCTGCGCAGCAGGCGCTCGATGGTGTCGGCGCGCGTGGCTGGCGTGCCGAGTCCCGATTCCTTCATCGCGGCAGCAAGCTCGTCGTCGTCGACCTGCCGCCCGGCATTTTTCATCGCCGTCAGCAGGGTAGCATCGGTGTAGGGACTCGGTGGCTTAGTTTCCTTTTCCTGTATCGCCAGGCTAGTGACGCGCACCGTTTGCCCGCGCTGCAGCGGGGGAATGGACTGCGCGTCTTCTGCGTCGTCATCGCCTTTGCCTTCGCGCGGTGCGTTGGCACGCCGTTCGACGATCTTCCATCCCTCCTGTAGCACAGTGCTGCCGCGGGCGACAAAGGTGGCGCCGCCGATGTCGAGCAGCACGGTCGTTTCCTCGACGATCTGCTCCGGTAGAAATACGCCTACAAAGCGCGTGACCACCAGTCCATAGACGTGGCGCAGCGGCTGTGAGAGGTTGGCCGGTGGGCGCTGGCCGGTGGGAATAATGGCGTGGTGGTCGGTCAACTTGGTTTTGTCGACGTAGGCTTTGCTCAGGCTGTGACCAGCCTGCAGTCGCGCCAGTGCCTCTTCGGCCTGCGGGTGTTCCAAACGGGAGAGGATGCCGGGAAGTTCGGGCACCATATCTTCGGACAGATGGCGACTCTCGGTGCGCGGATAGGTAATGAGCTTGTGCGTCTCATAAAGGGCCTGCGCGTATTCCAGCGTTTGCGCCGCGGTAAAACCAAAGCGCCGGTTGGCGTCACGCTGCAGGTTGTTCAGATCATAAAAGGGCGGCGGGCGGTTTTGCTTGGTCTTTTTTTCTACGCTGCGCACGGTGCCCTCGGCGTGCGGGCTGAGTTCCCGATGCAGACGCTCGGCTTCTTCCCGTCGCTCGATACGCGTCTGGCCATCGCGGGTAAACTTGGCGCTAAAGCCCTCGGCGATTTGTGCTACCAGCTCGTAAAAGTAGGCCTTTTTAAAGTCGGAAATTGCGCGGTCGCGCTGGACGATCATGGCCAGCGTTGGCGTCTGCACGCGTCCAATCGTGCAGAGCACGCTGTTGTGCACGGTGTAGGCGCGAGTGAGGTTCATGCCGACCAGCCAGTCGGCCTGGGCGCGCGCGCGCGCGGCGTGCCCGAGATCGTCGTACTGGCTGCCGTCGGCTAGTTGCTCAAAGCCGGTGCGAATGGCCTCGTCGGTCAGGCTAGAGACCCACAGGCGCTTAACGGGTTTTTTGCAGCGGGCGTGCTCGTAGATTAGGCGAAAAATGTGCTCGCCTTCGCGTCCGGCGTCGGTGGCGCAGATCACCTGACTCGTCTCTTTATCGTTGAGCAGCTTTTTGATGATTTGAAATTGAGCCGAAGTGGCCTTGGACGTGCGCAGCTTCCACTTTTCGGGCAGCATGGGCAGCTGGGCAAAGGACCAGCGCGCGTTCCACGGTGGGCCGTACTCATCGGGTTCGGCAAATTGCACGAGATGGCCGAGGGCCCAAGTTACGATAAAGCCTTTGCCCAATAGGCAGCCCTGCCCTCTGCCGCTGGCGCCCAGCACGCGGGCAATGTCGCGCGCTACGCTCGGTTTTTCCGCTACGACAACCGTGGTCATAAGATAGACTGTCGTGGAGACTGTAGAGTGAAAAAAACCATGGCCACTAGCGGACGCGTGCCTCCATCTTGCGAAATAAATCGCGGAAGATGGCGTCGCGGTGCACGCCGGTGGCCACGCGCATCAGATGGCGGCGGCGATCGGCGCTGTAGGTGTACTGGTCGGTCAGAAGAGGGCTGTGCACCAATTCGCTCGGCACCCACGATGCGTCCAGCAACCAGGCCGGTGCCGAGATATCCCAGATGACCTTTGACCAGGCGTAGTGGTCTTGGGCGTAGTCTTTGACGATCTCTACGAGATAGTCGCCGATGGCACCGCGCCCGGCGACTAAGGACTCTAGTTCGGGTACGGTTGTTAGCAGGTGCGATGCGACGGCCTGACAGGGAATTTGCACCAGTGGAACCCCGCAGTCGAAGAGCAGGCGCGAGGCGTAGAGATCCTGTTGCAGGTTGAATTCGCGCGCCGAAGGCCAGTGATGCGGCTGCCCGCCGAGCCAGACCACGACGATCTTATCGGCGATAGAAGGATCCATCAGCAGGGCCGAGGCGACGTTGGTAACGGCGCCGATGGCCACGACGTAGAGCGGTGTGTCGCCTTGGTGCGCGCGCATTACCAGATCGCGTGCCGCGTCGCTCTCGACGGGTGCTTCCGGGCCTTGCAAAAAGTGCGTCGATCCCCGGTGCACAAAACCGTCGGGGTCTACGTCGAGTCGCTCCAACAGGCGCAGAATTTCCTCGTAACTCTTCTGCATACCATCGGCCGGGCCATCCGAACGTCCGTTGTAGAAGGGGGCCGCATAGAGCGCCTCAACGCGGAGTTTGTCCGGCGACAGCAGCGACTGAACGACGGCAAATTGGTCGTCTACTTCGTTGTAGGTGTCGGTGTCGAGCACCATGCGCACGGGGCCGCTGGGCG
>JAYOKQ010000028.1:40139-42570 GCA_038119905.1 Gemmatimonadota bacterium
ATTTAGACGGGCTGCTGCTCAAGTGCGTTGAGTCGTCCCTCGGCCCACGCCTTGAGGGGAATGTCTTCGTCCTGCGGGCGCCAGTAGCGTGAGACGGGGTGCACGTCGGGATCGTCGCCGGCGTAGTTGTCGCGTCCGGTGCCCAACTCGCCCAACAGCTGCAGTTCGATAGGCGAGGCGTCGGCTAACACCTCGGCTCGCTGATGGTCAAAGTCGGAGGGGCGAATCCAGCGGTGGTGATAGCCGAAGTAGAGGCAGCGGCGCGCCCTATCGGACAAGTTGGGCGTTAGGCAGTGCCACAGGGCCGTGCGCCACACCATAGCTGTACCCGGTCGCACGTTGACCTCAACGATGCGCTCGGGATCAATGATGCGCTCTCCGTCGCGTTCGATCCACGGCGAGGTGGCGTGGCTGCCGCGGACTACGCAGATGGCTCCGCTGTTGTGTTCGGTTAGGTCCGTTAGATAGTAACCGATTTTCATTTCCATATAGGGCACGGTTTCCCCGGCGCGCGGCCAGCCGAAGTTGGGGCCGTCGGAGTGCCAGGGGAAAAAGCTCTCTTTGCTGCCCAGCTGCTGTTCGGCCGCTGCGCGCTCCATCGGCGGGCGCACGTCCATGTGCGAGGTGCGCAATTGGATGTTGTAGCCGATGACGTCAACGACCAGCGGCAGCAATCCTTCGTGCGTCATTAGGGCCTTGAACGCAGGGTGAGCGGCGACGATGTTGCGCATTTGAAAGGCCTCGTTTTGGCCGAGGCCGCGTTCGCTGCGATATTTCTCGTAGAGTTCGTCGACGACGGCTAGTAGATCGCCCACTTCGTCGGCGGATAGAGCATCTTCCACTAAGAAAAAGCCGTCTTCGTCGTACTGACGCTGCTGCGCTTGCGTAAGGGCGAGGGCCCCTTCGGCTCTCGTATTCATGCGCTTATCTCCGGTATTGGTGCACCGACGGCCAACGCGCCGTCGAGCAGCAGCGGTTCGGCGTTGCCCCACAGGCGCGATCCGTCGGCCGAGGTGATGGGTTCGCAGGAATACTGGGCCAGATAGACGCGCCGCATGCGATCGGTTGTGTTGGTGCCGCTCGAGTGAAAATTTACGCTGGTAAAGGCGACGATGCTGCCGGCCGGGACCTCGACCGTGATGCCTGGGTCGGAGCCGAAATAGCCCACCTTGTCGTTGCTGCCCTCCTCGACAATGTGTTGAACCCAAGAGCGAATGCCCGAGCGCGAGAAAGGCAACAGGTGTACCGTGCCGTTGGCTTCGCTCATATCGTCGAGCGCACACCAGCAGGTCAGATAGGGCTTGTGATCGGGATAGTTGACGTAGCCCGAGTCTTGGTGCCAGGAAAACTTCATGCCGGTTTCGGCGCCTTTGATGACGTATTGCTCCCAGAACAGATAGGCGTTTTCACCGAGGGTGGCGCGACAGACGTCGGCCATCAATTCGCTGAATAGAAAGGTGCGCAGTTCGGGCTGTTCGCGGAAGCAGTTGGCGACGAAGTAGCGGCTGCCGCGATGGTTAATGCCCAGCGTATCGGTTCCCTCGGCATCCATCCGCGCGTCCATTCGGTCAATAGCCTGCTGGCACTGGCCCCGCAGCAGCTCGAGGAAGGATGGTGGAATGGCGCGCTCGAGGATCATATAGCCCTCGCTGCGGTAGAGGTCTCTCTGTTCCTGACTGATCTCTATCGTGCTCACGGATGTCGCTCCTGAAGGGAATAGTCGCTCTCATTTTCGCTCTTTTAAAACCGATGGTCAAGGGAGCGGAGCGGTGCGTTAGTTGACATCTCTATCGCCCGCGCAGTACACTTGGCCCACTGGGAGACAAACAGCAGAGGTTGGGGCAGCATACAAGAGTCACTGCGCGGTGCGCGCCGCGCCGTTTGGAGGGATAAGGGCAATACATGCTCAGTGCAAAAGAGAGGGAAGCTTTCGATCGTGACGGTTTTGTCATTGTGCGTGGATTGCTCGATCCCACGCGCGATTTAGATCCCGTTATGGTCGAATATGAGGGTGTGCTCGACGCGCTCGCCCGCGATCTATTTGCCGATGGTCAGATCAAATCGCGCTATGAGGATCTGCCCTTTGGCCGGCGTCTGTCGCAGATCTATCTCGACGCACGCAGCGTGTTTTCTGGACATTTCGACTGCACGCTGTCGATGGTCTCTGTGCGCGAGGATGCGCCGATCTGGGTGGGACCGGCCGTTTTTCAGCTGATGCGTAGCGAGGGCGTGCTCGACGTGTTAGAGGATTTGATCGGCGGCGAGATTTACTCTAACCCAGTGCAGCACGTGCGCATCAAACCGCCCGAAGAGTATCTGCCGCACGTCTACCGCGACGAGCGCACGGGCCGCGTGGCTGGCTTTGGCGTTGGCGCTACGCCGTGGCACCAAGACAACGGCGTAGTGCTGCCGGTGGCCGATGCGACCGAGA
>JAYOKQ010000029.1:0-7783 GCA_038119905.1 Gemmatimonadota bacterium
TCTTAGCAGGTGCTTTCTTAGCAGGTGCTTTCTTAGCAGGTGCTTTCTTAGCAGGTGCTTTCTTAGCAGGCGCCTTCTTAGCAGGTGCTTTCTTAGCAGGCGCTTTCTTGGCAGGCGCTTTCTTGGCAGGCGCTTTCTTAGCAGGCGCTTTCTTAGCAGGAGCCTTCTTAGCAGGTGCCTTCTTGGCGGGTGCTTTCTTAGCGGGTGCTTTTTTGGCCATCTCCTATGCTCCTGTGATATGTCTGAGTCAATACTCGTTCGAGCATCCCACGCGAAACTGCTGCATTTATCGCTTTTTATGCTCGATCCACATAAATACTATATACGTTCGGCACAATCGGCTCAAAGATAGCATGTGCAGTATGTATACGTCAAGGGAAAAAGGAGTGCCTTTATGTGCAGTGCAGATGATACATAAACCCTTTAAATAATGCACTTACGTCCCTCAAAGAGGATTTGACATAACGCAATAAGTAGTCTATTTTAATCCTACTTAGATGCATTTTAGCTGCATAATTATCCCTCCGTTGTGGATCTCTCGGGTATTGATCGCCATGGAAAATTATCGCATTGGGTTTATCGGTGCAGGGAACATGAGTCAAGCGCTCATCGCCGGCCTGCTCGACTCGAGAGCCGTCTCCAAAGAGCAGTTGGCAGCGGTCGATCCACTGCCTGCAGCCCTCCAGTCACTCGATGAAATCGGCATCCGCACCAGCGACGATATGTCGATCGTGACGCGAGACAGCGACCTCGTTTTCTTAGGCGTCAAACCGCAGGTCGCCCAGAGCGTGCTAACCCAACTTGCTCAGACCCTGTCCCCTGAGCAAATCGTCGTTTCCATGATGGCCGGGGTGCAGACGAGTCAAATCGAAATGCACATAGTGCGCGAGATACCGGTCGTACGCGTCATGCCGCAAACGCTGGTCCGCCTCCGGTTAGGCGCCTGCGCGCTGTGCCCGGGGCGCTTCGCCTTGGCCAACCATCTTCTCCGCGTTCGCCAACTCCTCGAACAGGTCGGCAGTGCTGTAGAAGTGAGCGAGGCGCAAATGGACGCCGTTACGGGCCTCTCTGGCAGCGGTCCGGCCTATGTATACGCCATTATTGATGCGCTCGCCGATGGCGGCGTTCGCGCCGGCTTACCCCGCGCTACAGCGCTGCAACTAGCGGCCCAAACGGTCGCCGGCGCGGGACAAATGGTCTTGCGCAGCGAACTCCATCCGGCCCAATTGAAGGAGCAGGTTACCTCACCCGGGGGTACGACTATTGCCGGACTACATGCCCTTGAACAGGGCGGTCTGCGCGCCGCACTGATGAATGCCGTAGTAGAAGCGAGCAAACGCTCGCGGGAACTGGGCACATCGTGATCGCAATTATCGACTACGGTATGGGCAACCTACGCAGCGTGGAAAAAGCCTTTCAGTTTCTCGGTTTTACCGCACAAATCATCGAACGTCCTGCGCTGGCAGCCGACGCCAGCCACCTAGTACTGCCTGGCGATGCAGCCTTTGGCGATGCGATGCGCAACCTGCGCGAAGGCGGCTGGGTTGAACCGATCCAGCGCGGCATAGAAGCAGGCAAACCCTTTCTCGGCATCTGCGTAGGCCTACAGCTTATGTTTGAAGAGAGCGAAGAGATGGGCATCCACCAAGGACTGGGCCTGTTACCGGGCCGCTGCACCCGCTTCCCCGCCGTGGAACGCGTGCCGCAAATCGGCTGGAACCAGATCGACATCCAGCGGAAAACCCCGCTCTTAGAGGGCGTTCCCACAGGTAGTTTTTTCTATTTTGTGCACTCCTACTACGTGGCCAACGAACGAGAAGACGACTGCATCGCTACAACAGACTACGGACTAGATTATACGTCTGTTGCCGGACGCGACGGCCTCTACGGCGTGCAGTTCCACCCAGAAAAGAGCCAGGACCGCGGCCTGCGTATCCTAAAAAATTTCGCTCAGACAGGCTGACCATGCTGGCAAAGCGCATTATTCCCTGCTTAGACGTAAAGAACGGGCGCAACGTGCGCGGCGTGCGTTTTTCAGCCGACCGCGATGCGGGCGATCCGGTGGAGTTGGCCTCGCGCTACGACCGCGAGGGCGCCGACGAACTCGTCTTCTACGACATAACGGCCTCGGCCGATGGACGGGCGATCGTAATGGACTTGGTTCGGCAAGTATCCGAACAGGTCTTTATTCCTCTCACCGTAGGCGGCGGCATCCGCACCTTTGAGGACGTGCGCACCATTCTCAAGAGCGGCGCAGACAAAGTTTCGATCAACTCGGCCCATGTGCGCACGCCGGAAATCATCAACCAGAGCGCAGAAAGCTTTGGCTCACAGTGCATCGTTGGCGCAATCGACGCCCTGCGCAAACCGGTTGCAGCAGGCGAGCCGCCGGCTTGGGAGATCTACGTGAACGGCGGCCGCACCGCCACCGGTATTGACGCCCTTGAATGGGTCGAAGAGCTGGTCGGCAGAGGCGCCGGCGAATTGGTTCTCAACAGCATCGATGCCGACGGAACTCGACAAGGCTACGACCTCGAACTCAACAGAGAAGTCGCTCAGCGCGTGCAAGTACCCATTGTCGCCTCGGGCGGCGCCGGCAATATGGAGCATATCTACGACGTCCTGACCGAGGGTGAGGCCAGCGCGGCGCTGGCTGCCTCGATCTTTCATTTCCAACAGCACTCCATACCCGAAGTAAAGGACTACCTCGCACAGAGAGGGGTAGTAGTTCGACTGTGAGCACGGGCCTACCATTGCGGGCACACATGCGCGACGTGCAGCGCGTAGTCGTCAAGGTTGGCAGCAACGTGTTGACAACCCCCCAGCACAAACCTAACCGCGTCGTTATTCGTCAGCTGGTCAAGGACGTCATCGTCCTGCGCGAGCGTGGCGTCGAAATCGCCATTGTCACGTCGGGCGCCGTAGCGGCGGGCATGGGCCGCTTGGGCATAACGCAGCGCCCCGACAGCATTGCTGAACTCCAGGCGCTGGCTTCCATTGGCCAAAACTTGATGATGAACTCCTACAAGACGCTGTTTCGCCGCAGTGACGTTCCCGTCGGTCAGGTGCTGTTGACGGCAGAAGATATTCTCGGTGATCGACGCCGCTACGTGAATCTAGAGAACACGTTTCGCAGCCTTTTCGACTACGGTGCCGTTCCGATCATCAACGAGAACGACAGCGTAGCGGTGGCCGAGCTAAAGCGTCGATTGGGCGAAAACGACATGCTCGCTGCCTACGTAAGCAATTTAATTCGGGCGGATTTGCTGGTCATAATGTCCGATGTCGAAGGCCTCTATACCGCCTTTGGTCCGCGCGGACCCGAGGGCGAATTACTGCACGAGGTGCGCAACAATCATGCTCAACTCGAGTCTATGGTCGGCAGTTCAAACAGCGCCGTCGGCAGCGGCGGCATGCTCACCAAACTCCGCGCAGCCCGCCTGCTGATGACCTGCGGCGAAAAGACCATCATCGCCCACGGGCGCAAACACCGCCTGCTCGACATCATGGATGGACAGCCGCTCGGCACCCTATTCTGGCCAGAGGGCAAGCGCATGGGTAGTCGCAAACGCTGGATCGCCTTTGCCAGTCAACACAGCGGCAGCGTAGTCGTCGACGGCGGCGCACAGCGCGCCTTGGCCGAACAAGATCGCAGCCTGTTGCCGGCAGGCGTGATCGACTGCGATGGAGAGTTTGCCGCCGGCGATGTGGTCCGCGTCCGCAACGAACGCGGCGATGAACTCGGCTGTGGCGTGAGTCGCTACACCGCCGCAGAGCTTCGACGCGTATTTGGCAAAAGCTCACCGGCCGTAGAGAGCGAGCTAGGGCGCCCGGCTCTGGAAGTGATTCACCGCGACGACCTCGTCCTGTTTTAATCGCGTTCGCAGCGAGACGAGCCCATGAGCCCCAAGCTTACAGAAAAAAAACGCCGCATACCCGTCGTAGAGCCCAACGCACGCTGGCGTTCGCTGTCTCTGGCGCTGCTGCTGCTACTAGCTGCCTATATTGCCCTCGGCAACAGCGAGCTATGGGAAATGGGAGAGCAACGCCGCGCCGTGGACCAACTGCAGGCCCAGGTCTCCCGCTTACAAGCCGAACGCGACAGTTTAAAAAATGTTCTCTGGCGCCTGGAGAACGATATGAACTACGTAGAAAAAGTTGCGCGCGAAGAATACGGCATGAGCAAAAAGGGCGAACGCATATACCCACTCCGATCCAGCGAGGATCCGTAATATGCCGCGGTCGATTGTAAAGACCCAGGCCATCGTCTTGCGCAGTCGACGCATGGGAGAAACTAGTCGTATAGCAACGCTATTTACGGAAGATCTGGGCAAACTCAAGGTCACGGCCAAAGGTGCGCGGCGCCTCAAGAGCAAGTTCGGCTCCGCGCTCGATCTGATGGCCGAAGTGCACGTCGTGTGCTACGTGCGCGATACGCGCGATATACAGACACTCAGCGAATGCCAACTGCTCAACGCTCCACCGGTTTTTAGCACCGACTTAGAGCGCTTCTCGCTCGCTAGCGCTGCCCTCGAATTGATCGATGGACTGACCATAGAAGGAGAGCCCAACCCGCGCCTTTATCAGTGCCTCCGCGGGGTGTTACACGGACTGACGGAAGTCGGTATTGACCAAGTAGAATCGCTCTTTTGGTACTACCAACTTCGCGTGCTCGATGCACTTGGCTACAGTCCAGAGCTACGCCAGTGCGTCGGCTGTCGTCGTGCATTGGATGCGCCTTGGCTCTGGTTTAGCGCCGCCCAGGGCGGCGGTCTGTGCCCTGCCTGTGGACAGGGCAGCGGCACACGACTTCCTGGTGAGAGCCTACAGTTTCTCGCCCAGCTGCAGGGGCTGCGCACGTATAGCAAAGAGGCGCTGCCGGCAGCGCCTCTGAGGCGGGGTGAAATTCGCGCGGCGCTCAATGCATTTTTCGACTATCACGGCAGCGGGCGAGGCCATCTGCGCTCGCTAAACTTTCTGGAATCTCTGCGGCGGACGCAGTCCACAGTTGAATCGTAAAAACGCATGTATGGCGCCGTTCTGCATCGAGCGCGCCTTTTGAAGGAGATAGATAGGTATGGCTGATGTAATGGAAAAACTTGTGTCGCTGTGCAAACGCAAAGGATTCGTCTTCCAAAGTTCCGAAATTTACGGCGGTCTCAACGGCTGTTGGGACTACGGACCGCTCGGCGTCGAACTGCTAAAAAACGTCAAAGACGCGTGGTGGCGCGCCATGACCTACCGCGAAGACGTAGAGGGGCTTGATGCCAGTATTTTGATGCATGCCAAGGTATGGGAAGCATCGGGCCACGTGGCCGGTTTCAGCGATCCGATGGTCGAAGACAAAAAAACCAACGAGCGCTACCGACTCGACCAGCTCCTAGAAGAAAACGGTGTCGATGTCACCGGACTGAGCATGGAAGCCATGATGGCCAAAGCCGTCGAGGTCGAATTGAAAAGCCCTAAGGGCAACGAACTGAGCGAAGCACGCCAGTTCAACCTCATGTTCAAAACCTTTGTCGGCCCGCTCGAGGACGACAGCGCGCGCATCTTCCTGCGCCCGGAAACCGCCCAAGGCATTTTTGTAAATTATCTCAACGTGCAGTCGGCCATGCGACAAAAGCTGCCCTTCGGGATCGCGCAAATTGGCAAGGCCTTCCGCAACGAAATCACGACGAAGAACTTTCTCTTCCGCACCCGCGAATTCGAGCAGATGGAAATGCAGTACTTCGTCGCACCCGGCACGCAGGATGACCACTTTGAATACTGGCGCCAGGAGCGCTGGAACTGGTTCCGCAATATCGGCCTACCCGAAAGAAAGCTGAGCTGGCACGAGCATCAGGGCGATGAACTCGCCCACTACGCAAGCGCTGCCTTTGACATCCAGTACGAGTTCCCCTTCGGCCCCGGCGAGATCGAAGGCATACACAACCGCTCGAATTTCGATCTGTCACAGCACGAGCAGTTCTCCGGCAAAAAGCTGCAGTATTTCGACGAGGATAGCCGTGAGAAATTCGTCCCTTATGTGATCGAGACCTCCATAGGAGCCAGCCGAACTACTATGGCTTGTTTGGTCAACGCATACCACGAAGAAGAAGTCAAAGGCGAAACCCGCGTCGTCATGCGCTTTCACCCGCGCATGGCTCCCATCAAGGCCGCCGTACTTCCGCTGGTCAAGCGCGACGGCATGCCAGAAATAGCGCGCAAAATCACCGAAGACCTGCGCACGCATTACCGCGTCGTATACGACGAAGGCGGCGCTGTCGGGCGACGTTACCGCCGCATGGATGAAGTAGGCACTCCCTACTGCATCACCGTTGATTCGGAAACCTTGGAAAACGATACGGTAACCGTGCGCGATCGCGACTCCATGGAGCAACAGCGCGTGCCCATGACCGAATTACGCACCCATCTGGATAGGAGCATGGACGCCTGGGAAGCCGTCTGATAACCTTGCTTATAGAGCGAAATACTATATTATTATGATTGCCCAGAAATGGGCGCTCCCGCACGCTGGGAGCAAATAGAGTGCGAAAGTGGCGAAATTGGTATACGCGCTAGATTTAGGATCTAGTGCCCGAGAGGGCGTGGGGGTTCGAGTCCCCCCTTTCGCACCATAATTACGCAACCATTTGGCGCCGCGCCGTCCGCTTCTGTCGGGCGGCGCGCGCTTTCTGTTTCACAATTTTTGCAAGGCTGAAGCACGTGAAGACCAACGTCGTAGAGAAGAGTCAGTGGGGCCGCGAACTGGAAGTTGAGATCGATGCTGAGCGCATGGACAAAGAGCTCAATCGCGCCTATCGCACCTACCAGAAGCGCATAGAAATTCCCGGCTTTCGCAAGGGTAAGGTGCCTCTGCGCATTATCGTATCGCGCTATGGCGATTCGATTCGCAGCGAAGTTATTGGCGATATGCTGCCGACCTTTCTCGAAGAAGCCACGCGCGAAGCCGGCCTCGTTCCGGCCGCTCCCCCACAAATTGCCAAGCTCGACCACGAGCCCGGTTCGGCGCTCACCTTTACGGCCACGCTCGACATTTGGCCAGAAATTGAGCTGGAGACCTACGAAGGTCTCGAGATCACGCGCATGGTGCACGAAATTGCCGATGATGAAATTGAGGGCCAGCTCAAAGAGCTGCAGAACCGCCAGGCCGCAGAGCGCGCCGTAGAGCGGCCGTTGGAAAAGGGCGATGTGCTCATTGCCGATCTCCAGCGCTTAGATGACGAAGGTGAACCGGTTGCCGACGAAAAATTCGACGAACGCTACTTCCTCATCGGTGACGAAAATGCTCCCAGCCCAGAATTCGAGGAAGCGCTCGTTGGAATCAGCGCCGGCGAAGAGCGCAAAGTTAAATTCGCCTATCGCGAAGACCTCCCCAACGAAGAGCTAGCTGGTAAGACCGAGCATTTTGAGGTCAAAGCACGTGAGGTTCGCGAGCGCACTCTGCCCGAACTCGACGACGAGTTCGCCAAGGATCTCGGCGAGCAGTTCCAAACCTTGGACGATCTGCGCGATAACATACGCGAGCAAATAACCGGGCGTTGGAGCTATATGAGCCAGCAGCGCGAACGCAGCGACCTCATTGGCCAGCTGATCGAGAAAAACCCCTTTGATTTACCCGAAAGTATGGTCGACAACTACCTGCGATCCATGCAGCAGCAGCAGAATCAGCACCACGACCACGACCATGACCATGATCACGATCACGATCACAGCGATGAAGAGCGCGAGAATGCCGTTCGACGCCTTAAGAGCTATCTGCTAACGGAAGCCGTGCGCAAAA
>JAYOKQ010000029.1:7883-22408 GCA_038119905.1 Gemmatimonadota bacterium
GAGAATGCCGTTCGACGCCTTAAGAGCTATCTGCTAACGGAAGCCGTGCGCAAAAAAGTTGAGATCTCGGTGAGCGACGAAGAGTTCGATACCTATCTCGAGGAACGGGCGCAGAGCGCCGGCGTTAACGTCGAAGATGTAAAGCGCAGCGGGCGAGCCGACGATCTGAGGCGCGAACTGGAAGAAGATAAAGTCTTCGCCCTACTCGCTGAAAAAGCGGTCGTCAAAGAAGAAAAAGTTTAGTTAGAACAACGAGAATAAGGAGCCATATGTCTCTGATACCGATGGTAATAGAGCAGACGGGGCGCGGCGAGCGTTCGTACGACATCTACTCGCGCCTGCTCAAGGACCGCATCATTTTTGTCGGCACGCCGATCAACGATCAGATTGCCAATTTGATCATAGCCCAAATGCTCTTTTTGGCATCGGAAGATCCGAAAAAAGACATAGCGCTCTATCTCAACACGCCCGGCGGCCTTATCACGGCCGGCATGGCCATTTACGACACGATGCAGTACATACCTGCGGACGTCGCGACAATCTGCATCGGACAGGCCTCGAGCATGGGCGCCGTCCTGCTAGCAGGAGGCACCAAAGGCAAGCGCCAGGCACTGCCCAACGCGCGCGTGATGCTGCACCAGCCCATGGGCGGAATCACTGGCCAAGCTTCGGATATGGAAATTCACGCACGCGAGATCATTAAGATGCGCGAGCAGATCAACCAAGTACTAGTCGACTGCACGGGGCAACCGCTCGAACGCATCGCTCGCGATACGGAAAGAGACTTTTTTATGACCGCTCAAGAGGCGGTCGAGTTCGGCGTTATCGACGAAATTATCGCCTCGTCTAAAGTCGCAGCCCCAGCTGAAGTCAGCGGTTAAATAAACACGCTCTTCTGAGGAGTACGTTCCTTGCGTAAACGGCCGACAAAAGGCGATCCGCGCTGTTCTTTTTGCGGACGCAGCCACAACCAAGTGGAAAAAATCATAACGGGACCCTCGGTGCACATATGCAACGAGTGCGTCAAGTTGTGCAACGAGGTGTTGGCCGAGGAAAAAAAGCAAACGCTGCCCTGGGAAAATGGCGACATTCCCAAGCCGAACCAGATCAAAGACTTCCTCGACGAGTACGTAATCGCCCAAGAACGCGCCAAAAAAATCCTCTCGGTCGCTGTTTATAACCACTATAAACGCATTCGTAGCGACGTAGACCTTGATGAGGTGGAGTTAGAAAAGAGCAACGTCATGCTCATCGGCCCAACAGGAACGGGGAAAACTGAGTTAGCCAAAACGCTGGCCAGAATCCTACAGGTTCCCTTTTCTATCGCCGATGCAACCATCCTCACCGAGGCCGGATATGTGGGCGAAGACGTCGAGAACATTTTGGTCGGCCTGCTGCAGGCATCCGACTACGACGTGGCCCGCGCCGAAAAAGGTATACTCTACCTGGACGAAGTAGACAAAGTCGCGCGTAAAAGCGCCGCTCCCGCCGTCAGCAGAGACGTTTCCGGCGAAGGCGTTCAGCAGGCACTGCTCAAAATTCTGGAGGGCACAACGGCCAACATTCCCCCGAAGGGAGGCCGCAAACATCCAGAACAGCCCATGATTCAGATGGACACGAGCAACATCCTCTTTATATGCGGCGGCGCCTTTGAAGGGTTAGAAAAAGTAATCAGCCAGCGCGTCGGCGAGCGCACCATGGGATTCGGCTCGGCCATAGAAGACCGCGTGGAAGAGGATGCCAACCAGCTACTCGCTCAAGTCCAGCCCGAAGATTTACTCGCCTACGGCATGATTCCAGAATTCGTTGGTCGCATACCCGTGATTACTACGATGGACTCACTGGGCGAAGACGATCTGCTGCGCATTCTCGTCGAACCTCGAGATGCGATTATCAAACAGTCCAAACGCCTGTTTGAAATGGATGGCATCGAGGTCGAATTCACCGAAGAGGCGCTGCGTAAGATCGTCGCACTCACCGTCAGCAAGGGCACAGGAGCGCGCGGCCTGCGCTCGGTGCTGGAACAGGCGATGATGGATATCATGTACGACCTGCCCTCGCAGACCGACGTCAAGTCGCTGCAAATCACCGCTGAAATGATCGAAAAGGGCATCGAACGCTTCGACCACGAAGACGATGAGGAGATGCAGCTCAAGCGCGCTTGAACTGTGCCCGTGATGCAGTTTCGCTCCGCCGAATTCACAGTGGGTGCCGTAGGTAAGTCCGACTTACCTACCAATGGGCAGCCCGAGATCGCCTTTTCTGGGCGGTCCAATGTAGGCAAGTCTTCGCTGATCAACCGGCTGCTGCAGCGCAAAAAGTTAGCCCGCACGTCCTCGACTCCGGGCAAGACACAGCAGCTGAACTATTACTGGATCAACGAAGCATTTTACTTTGTAGATCTGCCCGGCTACGGCTTCGTGCGCGGAGGCGTGAGCCTGCGCGAGAAGCTCGGCCGCATGGTCCAAACGTACGTGGAACAACGCGAAACGCTGCGCGCCGTTTTACAGTTAGTCGATATGCGACACGGTCCAACCGATTTAGACCGCATGATGATCGACTGGCTCAAGGAAGTCGACAAGCCGTTTTTGCTAGTTTTCACCAAAGCAGACAAGCTCTCTCGCAACAAGCAAAAACAGCTCTTTGACCGGTTGGAGTCCGAGGGGACCCTTGCCGGTATTTCTTTTGCGTCCTTTTCCGCCCTCAGCGGCCAAGGCCGCGATGACATTAATGAATGGATAGAAGAGGCCCTGCAGGGGCACTAGCTTAACAGCCCAAAGGATTGCACTGGTGAAAGTACTGATAAGTGACAAGATGGATGCGCGCTGCGTTGAGATCTTGAAGGAAAACCCCGGCGTTGAAGTCGACGTAAACACCGGCCTAGACGAAGCTGCGCTGATCGACATCATTGATGCATACGATGCACTCATCGTCCGCAGTGGGACACAGGTTACGGCAGCCGTCTTAGCGGCGGGCACCAACCTAAAAGTCGTCGGTCGGGCCGGCGCAGGCGTAGATAATATCGACACGGCTGCCGCCACGCGCAGCGGCGTTATCGTCATGAATACGCCGGGCGGCAATTCCGTCTCAACAGCGGAGCACTCTTTTGCAATGATTATGGCGCTAGCGCGCAACATCCCTCAGGGCACCGCCTCGCTCAAGGACGGACGCTGGGAGCGCAGCCAACTCACAGGCGTCGAGCTGCGCGGCAAAACCATTGGCATTCTCGGCTTGGGTAAGGTCGGCAGCGAAGTCGCACTGCGCGCCAACGCCTTCGGCATGAAGGTGATAGGCTACGATCCCGTCGTCTCTAGCGAGGTCGCCGAAACCTTTGGCACTCAGCTCGCCGAGCCGGAAGAAATTTACGCCGCCGCCGATTTTATTACCGTGCACTTACCGCTTATTGATCAGACCCGTCACATGCTGTCCGATACACAAATGGCCGCATGCAAGAAGGGCGTATATCTGGTTAACTGCGCGCGTGGAGGCATCATTGACGAGGCCGCACTATTGCGCAACCTGCAGTCGGGCCAAGTCGCTGGTGCTGCGCTCGATGTATTCGAAGAAGAGCCCCCCACCTGCACCGAGCTTCTGGCGCACGAGCGCGTTATCTGCACGCCCCACTTGGGCGCCTCGACGGTCGAGGCACAGGAAAGCGTCGCCCTGCAGGTAGCAGCCCAAGTCGGCGACGTGCTCATGGGACGCGTTATTCGCAATGCGATCAACGCGCCGTCTGTCGAACCAGAAATTTACGCAAAAATGCGTCCCTATCTGGAGTTAGCTGAGCGCTTGGGTAAACTCCAAGCCCAGCTCAGCGAAGGACGCCTCGAACACGTCACGGTCCAGTACCACGGCGACGTGACCTATCCCACCTCGCTCATGACCTCGGCCGTTCTACAGGGCATCATGTCGAGCCTGACCGGACAGCCAGTCAATGCGGTCAATGCACCGGTGTTTGCCCAAGAGCGCGGCGTGCGCGTCGACGAACTGCGCAGCAGCGAGCACGAGGACTACGCAGCGCTGATCACCGTCATCTACCAAACCGACAAGGAGCGACGCCTGCTGGCTGGAACGCTCTTCGGCAAGAGCGATCCGCGCTTGGTACGTCTAGATGAATACACCTTCGACGCCCTTCCGCAGGGCGACATGCTGTTTTACGTAAACAAGGATATTCCCGGTATTATTGGGCATATTGGCACGGCGATGGGCAACCACGAAGTCAACATTGCACAGATGTCCTGTGGACGTCACCAAGTTGGCGGCAGTGCGTTGACCATCCTCAACGTAGACGGCCCCATTCCCCAGACCGTGCTCGACGATGTGCGCTCGCGCGACTACATTTCCTGGGCCAAGAGCGCCAGCCTATAAAGGACGATTCATTATGCCAACGAAAATTGCATTGGGCGCCCAGTGGGGCGATGAGGGCAAGGCCAAAGTGGTCGATTTCCTGACACTAGAGGCCGATGTCGTGGTCCGCTATCAGGGAGGCGCCAACGCCGGACATACCGTGAAAGTCGGCGAGACGGAATTCGTATTTCACATGATTCCCTCCGGCATCATGCACGAGGACAAAGCCTGCGTAGTCGGCAACGGCGTCGTAGTCGACCCCGACGCGCTCCTAGGTGAAATTGCCGACCTCAGTGAAAAGGGATTCTCGTGTGAAGGGCGGCTCTTTATCAGCCAGAGTGCACATCTAGTTATGCCCTACCATAAAGCACTCGACAAAGCAGGCGAGGAAAGCAAAGACGGCGTGACGATCGGCACGACCGGTCGCGGCATCGGTCCAGCATATCGCGACAAAGTCGAACGCACCTTTGGCATACGCGTCATGGATCTGCTCGACGCGCAGGCCCTGCGCGATAAACTCGGTGTTGCCATCCGCGCTAAAAACGAAATTCTCACCAAGATTTACGGAGTCGAGGCGCTGGACGAATCCTCCATCATAGACGATTACATCGCCTACGGCGAGCGCATGCGACCCTATGTGCGCGATATATCACTCTACCTAAACGAGGAAATCGACAAGGGACGCAACGTGCTATTTGAAGGCGCACAGGGCACGCTACTCGACGTCGACCACGGCACCTATCCCTACGTGACATCTTCCAATACCACGGCGGGTGCAGCATGCACCGGCAGCGGCGTTGGACCGACGCGCATCGACGAAGTTATCGGCGTGACCAAAGCCTATACGACCCGCGTGGGCAACGGCCCCTTCCCCACCGAAATGCTCGGTGCCGAGGGCGATCACCTGCGCACTTTGGGCAACGAATTTGGTGCGACGACCGGACGGCCGCGACGCTGCGGCTGGTTTGATGCGCCCATCGTCCGCACCGCGACTCGCCTCAACGGCCTGACCAGCATTGCCCTAACGCGCTTGGACACGCTCGACACGCTGCCGCATCTCAAGATCTGCGTAGCCTATCAGTGCGACGGACAGACGCTCGAGCAATTTCCCTCCGATCCGCGCGTGTTAGAAAAATGCGAACCCATTTACGAAGAATTCGAGGGCTGGCAAGAGCCCACCCACGAAATGCGGCGCTACGAGGACCTGCCGGCCAAGGCACGTGCCTATGTCGACCGCATAGCCCAACTCAGCCATGCGCCCGCATCGCTCATTTCCGTGGGCCCCGAACGCGACGCAACGATCAAAATCGCCTAGTGCAGCAAACCGCCGAATTGAGATGGCACCGTTTTCCGGTATCGTCTCAATTCGGCATTCTACGTCACATCCATTTTGCTATTCTCTCCTGCTCGAAGCGTCCCGCGCAGCCACTGCCGACAGTCCATCAAAAAGTCCTGCACCAGATCGCTCTGATAGTCGAGGTATGTCCACGGCAGCGAACGGTAGCCTCCCTTCTGGTAGAGCAGCGTTGTTTCGGCCCATATTCCTGTTCCGATACAGATGCGATGCCCAACCCGTTTAGTCGTACTCAGCACCAAACTTTCGAGGGAAAGCAATCCCGGA
This sequence comes from Gemmatimonadota bacterium, assembly GCA_038119905.1. Taxonomy (GTDB): domain Bacteria; phylum Latescibacterota; class UBA2968; order UBA8231; family UBA8231. The sequence continues at coordinate 13,852 of JAYOKQ010000029.1, forward strand.
TCAATATTTGCCGTGCGGCACGCCACGCCGTCGACGGTGCGCGTCAGCGATTGCTCAATTTCCATGGCCGCCTCTTTACAGGCACAAAGAGCGGCTGTATCGACAAGTGAGGAAAAGCAGAACAGCTGCTTGCTCAACCCTCCTCCCATTTCTCTCGCATAATAACCCGCCGCATCTATGGCGTAGGCGTCGCTCTGTAACGCCATCGGTCCAAAACGCGCGCACAGCGCGTCCAATGCGCGCTGGTGCACCGTCGCACGGCCCGTCATCAGCGCGCAAACCAACGCCGAACGCACGCTCTTTCCGCGGTTTACCGGCATGACATAAACGTCCTCATAGCGCGTTCTCAACATAGTGCACTAGCATCGCGCGCACGTCTGGTTGACAGGAGGCGCCGACGCGGCGTACCCTATGTCTGTTCGGAAAGGAGTGGGCTATGCACATAGAAGAGCTCGATACGCCAGCGCTCATTGTAGACCTCGATGGATTGGAAGAAAATCTCGACCGCTACCAGCGCTATTTCGACCAGCACGGCATTGGTTTACGGCCTCATATAAAGACGCACAAGTGCGTGGCCATAGCCCACATGCAAATGCGCCGAGGCGCCATTGGCATCACCTGTCAGAAACTGGGCGAAGCCGAAATTATGGCCGCCGGTGGCATAGACCGTGATATCCTCATTCCCTTCAATATCATCGGTCGTCAAAAGTTAGAGCGGCTGACGGCGTTGGCGCGACGCACGCGCTTGACGGTAGCCGCGGATTCACGCTACACAATCGACGGGCTGTCCACCGCGGCCGTCGCCCGCGACGTCGAGGTGGGCGTAATCATCGAACTAGACCAAGGTCGAACGGGAGTCCCCACCGCCGAGGCGGCCGTCGAGTTAGGCAAAGCCGTCGACTCCGCGCCGGGCTTGGAGCTACGCGGCGTGATGATCATGCCCGCACCACCTTCTGTCCGCCCCTTTCTACGCGAAGTGCTCGACGCCTTTGACAGAGCAGGTTTACCCCATCCTATCGTCAGCGGCGGCAGTACGCCCAGCGCTTTTACCGCACACGAAATACCTGAACTAACGGAGTTTCGCGCCGGAGAATATCCGGTTGGCGGGGTCAAACACCTCGAACTGGGCACGCACACGGTCAACCAATGTGCAGGCCGTGTGCTAGCCACCGTAGTTAGCCGCCCAAACGAGGATCGCGCCGTCATCGACGCCGGCAGCAAATCGCTCAGCGCAGCCACGGCCAGCTTTCACGACCAGGTCGTCATGGGCTACGTCGTCGAATATCCCCAGGCGCGTCTAAGCGGCGCCTCTGAGGAACACGGCCAGATAGACCTAAGCGCCTGCGAACGCAAACCAGAAATCGGCGAACGCGTGCAGGTCATCTTGGCCCATCCCTGTCCCTGTTTTAACGAACACGACGAAATCTACGCGCTGCGCGAAAATCAAGTCGAAGCCGTTTGGTCCGTCGACGCGCGCGGCGCTATACGATAAAACTCAGTCCGGAGAACAGTACCCATGCCCGTAGAAGTCTCAGCCACTACCTGCCAGCAGCTCATGCAATCCAGCACGGCAACGCTCACGTCCATTCTGCGCTCACACGGGTTGAAAAACACCTTTATGCACGGCGTAGCCCCCCTAGGTCCGGGTATGAAAATGGCCGGACCAGCCTTTACCCTGCGCTATATTCCCGCCCGCGAAGACGTCAACGACGTGCCGATGGATAACCTAAAAGATGTCCAACGCGTAGGCATTGAACAGGTGCCAAACGGAGCCGTCTTCGTCATTGATGCGCGCGGCCAAACCGGCTCTGGCACGATGGGTTCGATCTTGGCCAAGCGACTGCAGGTGCGCGGCGCGGCCGGAATTGTCACCGATGGAGCCTATCGCGATACGCCCAACATCGTCGCCAGCGGACTGCCCGCCTATGCGGCAGCAATGAACGCCAACGCCAATAAGACCATACACTATCCGAGCGAAATCCAGGTGCCCGTTGCCTGCGGTGAAGTGGCCGTCTTCCCAGGCGACATCATCGTCGGCGACGAGGAAGGCGTCGTGGTCATCCCCGCCCACCTAGCCGACGAAGTGGAACAGGCCGCAGCCGAAATGGAGCTCAAAGAGACCTTTCTACTCGAAAAGATCAGCTCCGGTGCCAGCATCGTGGGCACCTATCCACCGGACGAAGCAACGCTAGCCGAATACGCCGCTTGGAAAGAAAAGCGTCAGACGTCTTAACGTCTAGGCGACGAGCATCGCGGCGCCAAATACGCCCGCGCTATCGCCCAATTCATGTCGCACAATCCGCGTATCTAAGCGATAGTTAAAGACGTGCTTAGCCGCCTCCTCGACGCCGCGCACGTAGAGCGCATCGATATTGCTGACGCCGCCACCCAGTACGACAATGTGTGGATCTAGTACATTAATTACAGCGGCAATGCCCATACCGAAGTACGTTACGAGGCGATCGATCGTCGCCGCTGCGTGATCGTCTTCACCGGCTTCGGCTCGTGCTACAATCTCTTCTAACGGGCGCGTCTGTCCAGCCAGCGCAGCGTAATATCGCTCGAGAAAAGGACCGGCCAGCACCGTTTCGACGCAGCCTTTACGGCCGCAATAACAGTCCGGCCCATCGGGTGCTAGCAGGTTGTGTCCCCATTCGCCGGCAATGCCCTGACCGCCGTAGAGCGCCCGGTTGCCGACGACGACTCCGCCCCCTACGCCCGATCCAAGAATAACGCCAAACACGGACTCAGCGCCGCGCGCCGCTCCCAGTCGAGCTTCGGCAAGCGCAAAACAGTTGGCATCGTTAGAGGTCACCACGTCCATATGCAGTGCCTCCTGCAGGTCGCGTGCCAAAGGCTGCCCATTGAGGCTAGTGGCATTGCAATTTTTTAGCTTTTCCGTGTGTGGATCAATTACGCCAGGCGTGCAAATCCCCACGCGACCTGGACGCGGCCCCGCTTCGGCTTCCATGCGCGCAATAAGTTCCTGAAATTGGCCGATAACGTGCTCGTAGCCGCGATCGGCTTCCGTTGGCACGCGCAGGCGTAGCAAAGGGGTGGGATCCTCTGTAGACGTGAGGACGACGCCTTCGATTTTAGTTCCACCTAGATCAATACCCCAGTAGTGCTGACTCATAGCATACTCCGCTCTTATCTTTAGATGTGGTGCTGCAGATTCGCAATTAACCCTACTTTTGTCAAGATACCTCGCGCCCGCGCAGGAGACCCGTATGGACGACACACGACAGGTGCTACTCGAATGGCTACGCTCCGAAATCGACGCGCAGCAAGCAGCCAAACGAGGCGTGCCCAACATCCGCGAGGCACTGCGCGACTACGCGCGCAGTAAAGAGCCCTCCGTTGAGGGAGAACGGCCACTCGAGATCGCTTACCGCACGCAGTTGTATAGAGACCAGTGGGGCGTTGCGCATGTGCGCGCCGACACCCTAGAAGACGCCTACGTCGCTCTCGGCTTTTCCATGGGGCAGGATCGCCTCTGGCAGCTAGATTACCTGCGCCGACGCGCCAGTGGACGACTAGCCGAAATACTAGGGCCTGCCAGTCTACATTCCGACCGCCTAATGCGCACGCTTGGCCTGCACCGTTCCGCCGAACAAGCCGTTGCCGAAGCCGGCGTAGAAGTAACGCGCGTGCTCGCCGCACTGTCCCGCGGCATCAACGCGGCAGCCGATCAAGCACGTGAGCGCTTGCCCATCGAATTCGAACTTCTCGATTACACCTTCCAAGATTGGCAGCCGGCCGATTCCGTCGCGGTCTGGAAATGGCGCTGGTGGATGCTCAGCGGTCGCTTAGATCTGATCGCACTACAGGAAATCAGCAAACGCTGCTTGCCCGAACCGCTGCTGCAGGCCTTTCTCGAAGTCGAATCAGCTGAGAGTATCGTGCCGGGAGATGGTTCCGGCGGCGCGCACGGCCACGACCTCGGAGAGGGTAGCAACAATTGGGTCGTGGGCAGCCAGCGCAGTCAAAGCGGACATCCCGTGCTGGCATCGGATCCGCACAACGGCTTCGATCATCCCAGCCAGTGGTATGAAGCTCATTTACACTGTGGCGACATAGACGCCATAGGTGCTTTTTACTTAGGCACGCCCGGTATCTATATGGGACGCACCCGCGGTGCCTGCTGGGGATTGACCAACCACTTGGCCTCTGGCCGCGATCTCTACGTAGAAACAGTGCGCGACGGATGCTATCGCGATGGGGACGATTGGCATCCCCTGCGCGTTGAACAGGAAGAAGTAGGCGTGCGCGATGCCCCTAGTAGTACACTGCGCGTCGAACATACTGCGCGCGGCCCTCTAATCAACGAATTCGTGCGCCCCGTAGCCGACGACGGCGATCCCCCACTTTCCCTGCGCTGGGCCGGTGCGAGCAGCGAGAGCGGGTTTGAAGCCATGCTAGAGCTGATGCGCGCCCGAGACCAAAGCGACGTGCTGCACGCGTTAGAACGGTGGCCCTTCCCCAACCTCAACTTCGTCTTTGCCGACGAGGAAGGCCACATCGGTTACCACGTCGCCGGCACCGTACCGCGCCGACGCGCCGACTGGTTGGGTTTTCGCCCCGCAAACGATCCAGCGCACGCATGGAACGATTGCTGGATTTTTGCCGAGCTACCCCAACTCATCGATCCCGAGTGCAGCTGGGTTGCCACAGCCAATAATCCACCGCTCAGCGGCAGCGGTCCCTATGTGCTGTTGGGACACTGGGCCGATGGCTACCGCTTCCAACGAATTCGCCAGCGCATTGAAGCGAAAAAAACGCTGAGCGTCGAGGAGGTCGCGAATATACAGTCCGATGTATGCCATCCGCGCGCCGTTGAGCTAGCGCCTCTTATCGCCGATCACCTGCGTCAATCCAGCGCCGAACGAGCGGGCGAACTCGCGTCAATACTGCGCACCTGGAACGGCTACTATACGACCGAAGCAACGGCTCCCGCGCTCTTTGAGGCATTCTGGCTATTCTGGCGCCGACGCGTAGCCGCAGCGCGCTTTCCCGAACGCTGGGTTGATCTAGCCGCCGAGCGCAGCGGTGCCCTAGCTCGACGCCTGCTGCTGGGCGAAATAGATGGATGGTTCGATGGCCAACATATGGAGGCCGAGATCCGCGCATGCTGGTCAGAAGCACTCGCATGGTTGGAGACCCACTGCGGCAAGCCGATAGCCGGTTGGCGCTGGGGCCATCTGCACAGCGTGTGCTTTCCGCATCCCCTCGGCCAAAAAAGCGAGCGCCTGCGCGCCCTATTTTCCCCGGGTCCTTTTCCCACTTCGGGCGGCAGCGGCACGGTGCGAGCCGCTGGCTTTTCTACTGAACATCCTTTTGCCGCAACGTCGGGATCGACCTACCGACTCGTCGTCGATATGGCGCGCGAAGGATGGGCGATGGCCACGACGACCGGAGGGCGCTCTGGTCATCCATACAGCCCACACTACGCAAACCACGTGCAGGACTGGCTGCACGACAGATACCATCCACTCGTCATGGATCCGCAGGACGAGGATATAGAAAGCCGGCTCACGCTGGTTCCTACAAAATCTCCGGATTCTCCTCAATGACCCGCATGCTCTTCCAGCGGCCGCCGCGAAAGCGCAGATAAAAGACAATGCCCATCAGCATGATGTACAGACAAATAAAACTCCACAGGACAAAGATGCCTGCATCAAAATAAGTCAGTGCGACAAAGGCGGGCACAACCATGCAGGCCCAGCCGGCCGCCACCGAAAGCCACATCACAAAGCGCGTGTCGCCGGCGCCCTTTAACGCAGCCGTGAAGATCATATAAAATGCGTCAAATACACAGTAGATGGCGACGACGCGCAGCAGGGAACGCGCCAGATCGCGTGCGGCTATAAAATCTGCCCCTTGAGCCCGCATGCCGAAGGGCGACAGGAACAAATCGGGCAGGAGCAGATAGCCCAGCGACATCCCCCCCATGTAGAGCAGCGCCAAATGCACGCCCGTCCACGTGCAGTATTCGGCCGCCTCCGGTTCATCGCGCCCTAGACGCTGACCGACCATCGTCGATACGGCAATCCCACAGCCGATCAGCGGCATAAAAGCCAAGCTGTTGATATTAAAAGCCAAATTGGTCGCCGCCAACTGCTGGGCACCCAGCCTACCCACGATCAGTAGGAACAGCGTGAATGACATAATATCCAACATGAAGTTCACGCCGTTGGGCGCGCCGTAGCGCAATAGGCGACGCAACAGCTCCCCGTCGGGGCGCCAGCCGCGCAGCGTCGCAAATCGATCGCGATAGCGCTTGCGCAGAAAGAGAGCAAAGAACGCCAGCGCCGATATCAGCAGGCCGATATTGGTCGCCCAAGCCGCGCCGGCCATGCCGAGAGCAGGCAGCCCCCAATGACCAAAAATCAGCGCATAATCCAGCGCGATATTGGTTGCAATAGCCACGACGTTAACCGCCAGCACGATCCACGTTTCACCTCGGCCGCTAAAAAAACACGAGATCGCCGTGGCCAACACCTGCGGCCCCGTTCCATAGCAGAGGATGCGAAAGTACGTAGCCTCCTGCTGGCGAATGCTCGGATCGTGACCAATCAGTTCGAATAGATCTTCAGAAAAATGAGCCGGCACGAGGGCAAGCACGCCGCTGAGCAGCGCCAAATAGGTGCCCTGCCAGATGGCCGGTCCAACGCGATCGGGCCGATGGGCACCCGTATACTGAGCAACAAAGGTGTTGGCGTATTGCGCCGTGCCCATAAAGAGGCTGATAAAGGTAAAATTGGCGATGCCTGCCGGCAGCGCGGCGGCCAGCGCCTCCGTCGAATGCCACGTGAGAAATACCCGGTCGACAAAGTGCTGTATGCTCCAGCTAGCCGTACTCAGGATGAGCGGCATCGCAATGCCCAAAAACTCGCGATACCCCCCCGGCGCGCGCCAGCGGCTGCGCAGAGCAACAAAAGGATTCAATGGCATCCCTTACGTGAATTGAGACATCGACGCAATTCCCTTAGATTTTGCAGTCGCGCAGCGTGTTTGCAAAAGCGCACTGGGGATCGACCGATGGAGCCAACACACGCCAGTACAACGGAGAGCGATACGAAGAAGTATGGGAAAAAAGAAAAAGCAAAAGAGCACAGAACGCCATGCCTACGGCATCACCGTTCTCAAATCTGCCGATGCGCGCATCCGCAAGTTAAAGACGCGACACGAGCCCAATATTCACGGCAACAAGGTCTGGAACTCGAGTTGGTGCATCATGGACTTTGTCCAGCAACAGGGACTGCCCAAAGGCACGCGCGTGCTCGAAGCCGGCTGTGGCTGGGGCCCAACGGGCATTTTTTGCGCCAAACACTACGGCGCAAACGTCGTGGGACTCGACGCCGACCCGGCGGTATTTCCCTATCTCGAGCTCCACGCCGAAATAAACGACGTTCACATTGAAACGCGACAGGCGACCTTTGAACAGCTTAAAAAGAAAGATTTAAAGGATACGCATCTACTGCTGGGTGCCGATATCTGCTTTTGGGATGAGATGGTCGATCCCATCTACAAACTCGTCAAAAAGTCGGTATCCGCTGGTGTGCATCAAATCGTCATTGCCGACCCCGGCAGACCGCCTTTTCACGAGATGTGCGACAAGGTCATCGACAAGATCGGAGGCGAGGTAAAAGAGTGGAGCGTAGACGATGAGGTCAAAGCCCACGCCTTCCTTCTGGTCGTAGGAACGCTGCTATGAGCCGCCTACCGGAACCCATCCACCGCGCGCTGCTGGCCGGTCAAGTTATACCCGCACACCCACTGGCGTTGACGGCATCGCGCACGCTCGACGAACGGCGCCAGCGCGCGCTTTCTCGCTACTATTTGGCCTCTGGCGCCGGCGGACTGGCCGTAGGCGTGCATACCACTCAATTTGCCATTCGCGACGAACGCATCGGTTTGTTCCGCCCCGTTCTCGAGCTGGCCGCAGAAGTTATGTCGGCCGAAGGGCCAGACGACTGCATCCGCATTTCCGGAGCCGTTGGCCCAACCGCACAGGCCGTCGCCGAGGCCGAACTGGCCATGGAGCTGGGCTACCACGCCGTGCTGCTCAGCCTAGCCGCCCTGCGCGATGCCGATGACGACGCGCTAATCGCCCACTGCCGCGCCGTAGCCGATGTAGCACCCATCGTCGGATTCTACCTACAGCCCTCGGTCGGCGGACGTCTGCTCAGCTACGCATTCTGGCGGCGCTTCTGCGCTATAGAGAACGTCGTAGCGATTAAGATTGCCCCATTCAACCGCTACCAGACCATCGACGTGCTGCGCGCGCTGGCCGCCTCGGGACGAGCCGCCGAGATCGCCCTCTATACGGGCAACGATGACAATATCGTCCTCGACCTGCTGACACGACACGCGTTTGACGGCGTCGAACTACACTTTGCCGGCGGGCTGTTGGGCCACTGGGCGGCCTGGACACACCGTGCCGTCGACCTGCTGCACACATGTCAGGCTGCCCGCAGGGGCGGTGGAACGCTGCCCTCGTCTCTGCTGACTCAGGCGATCGAGGTAACGGACAGCAACGCCGCATTCTTTGACG
>JAYOKQ010000029.1:22418-31714 GCA_038119905.1 Gemmatimonadota bacterium
CCGCCAAGGCCTCTTAGAGGGGACCTGGTGTTTAGAGGAGCGCGAAGTGCTATCGCCCGGACAGTCGGCCGAGATCGACCGCGTATATGCGGCCTATCCCCATCTGAACGACGACGCCTTTGTCAGAGAACACCGCGACGAGTGGCTGCGCTAAGACCTACATAAAAAACGGCGCGGCAGTCCAGAGAGACCGCCGCGCCGATGCACCATATCTGTCGTCCTCTCAGAACCAATGCTCTTTGTCTACCACGTTGACTAGCGGCTCACCCTGGGCAAAGCGCCGAGCATTCTCCACCATCAACTCCAGACGACGCTGATTGAGATAGGGACCGGCCGCGGCCGTATGCGGCGTCATGAGAAAATTTGGCGCCGTCCACAGCGGGTGGTCGGCCGGCAATGGTACAGTCTCAAACACGTCGAGTGCAGCACCCGCTATGGTGCCGTCGCGCAGGGCAACATTCAGATCGCTCAGCGCCACGTTGGAACCGCGGCCGATATTGATAAAGAAGGCCGACGGCTTCATCTGAGCGAACATATCCGACGTAAAGAGCCCCTCGGTCGAAGGCGTCTGCGGCGCCGTCAGTATGACGAAATCAGCCTGCGGCAGCAGCGCCGTCAGTTCATCGGGGCGATGCAGCACGTCGACGCCCTCGGGCGCCTCTTCAACGCGGGGATCGACGCCAAGGACACGCATGCCGAAGTGATGACAGTGCACCGCTGTTGCCCCGCCAATTCCGCCCACGCCAACGATCAGCGCCGTCGATTCGGCCAAGTGCGTGGCAGGGCGCATTTCTCCCCCCTTGCGCCACTGGCCGTCGTACTGATCGCGGAAATAGGCGTGCATACCGCGCGCGAAACACAGCACAAAAGCCATGATATGCGCCGATATATGATCGTTGAAAATGCCGCGGAAATTCGTTACCTGCACACTGCTGGCGATCAGTTCATCAAAGTAATATCCCTTGGGCGGTCCAGCGGCAGGCGCAGCCAACCACTCGAGTTGATCGGCCGCGGCCAAGAGCGCTGGATCCAGCGTACCGAAACAGGCCTTTGCTCCGGGCAGAGCGGCTAACTGCGCGCTGCGATCCTCGGCATAAACAACCTCCAGCCCGGGCGCAACATCGGACATAGCGCGGGCATAGGCTTGCGTCTGCTCGTTTTCGGCGGAGAGAAATACAAATTTAAACGACATGATAACCATCCTTTAATTGAGCGAAGAGCGGGAAATATATTGGCCAGCGCACAGCGCGCCAAATCAACGCATTGCTCAATCAGCGCGCGTCGGCCCCATGCCACAGGATTGGAATACGGCCTGCCAAGCCTTTGTATGCCCATCAATAGCGCGCACAAATCGCGGCCAGGGCGCGGATGGCTCATCGGACGCCAGCACGGCGACGCGATAGGTGGCAAAAGCCGGCGGCATAGTATCCTGGCGCGCGGCGAGTTGCTCCACGGCATCGACCCAAGCGTGGCCCTCGCGGTGCACTCGCGCCATATAGGGCTGTACCTGACCAGAATAAAACTTCAGAAAGATCGTTTGGAGGACTTCGGCCCGCGGAGTTGGAACGCCCTGCGGACAGAGTGGACGCTCTGCCTGACGCTGCGTGAGCACATCGGCTACATCCGTTAAATAGTAGCTCAACGCGTCGAGCGAACGCAGCACCCTACCCCCGTAATGCCCGTTATTGAGCTGAAATAAGTGCCCCTCTAATTCTTCCGAGACAACCTCTGTAGCCGAGTACCCCAAACCCGCGTGCAGGTCTCTCAGGTAGTAGAACGCTTCCTGTTGCGCCTGTGGATCAGCCTCCGGCTGCAACGGCAATAATTCGACCGCCAACGAGAAGTGTTCGGCCATTTCCTGACTGGAAAAAGTGGCATTCCAATAGATTCGCGGCAGATCGCGCTCTTTGGCATCAACGACTTCGCTCAGCTTCTCGAGCAACTCTTCGTCGAGCTGGGGATGAGCACGCAGCGTATCGACACAGTCGCGCGCCCGACCGAGCAGTCGGTGCTCATACAGCAGCTGCTGGCTCGGCTGCATCACCTTGCCTAGCACGCTGTTGCGCTCGGCGACGAGCTCCTCCAAGCCGCAGCGCTCAAGCGAAACCAGGTCGAGCAGCCCGATGCGCAGGTCGCTCAGCTCAAGGCGCAGGTCGCGGCGGCGCGGATAGGTCGGAAAGCTGTGGCGATAGGCTTCCGGCGCATCCAATTCCAAGGCATTGCGCACGCGTAGGTCGTAGTCAGCCAGCACATCGACAGCCTGCGGTGGCCCGCAGCCCCATACCAGAACAACGACGAGAATCCCTATAGCCACACCACGCATACGCTAATTTTCCGTTCGATCTCTGATATCTTTTTTACGGCACCCACTGGCCGCTCTGTGCCACGATGTGATCAAACGTGCGCGCTACCTCCACGCTGAATGCAGCTGGCGGACCTGCAAACCGCGCAGTTGAGCGCGTCCTCCCAGTGCGTGTAGCGACAGCACGTGCTCAGCCGCTTCCGGTAAGAAGCAGCACGACATCGACACCTGTCCGTCGTGCGCAAATACTTCGAGCGAAGTTCGATCGACTAGAATCTGCAGCGGAATCTTGCCTGCGCAAATATCAACCCGCACGCTGGCCTCGAGAAATGACAGCCGGTGCTCGCGCGCGTCGTAGCGCAGGTCGATACCGCGAATGCGAGCGATGACAGCCTCGGCTTTATCTGGGACCAAGTCGCATCGTATCTCCAGCAGTTCCCCCGCATCGGGTACAACCGGCTCTCCCGGCTCCAACAGCACATCCCGTCTGCAGGTTTCGTCGCCGTACAACAGCTCAATTTCGCGCACCGGCGTGCGGCACAGGCGCACGCCATCGGACGTGGTGCGCAGCGTCAGTTCAACGGGAAAACTCATCTGCTGGTTAAAGGGCATCGCCGGATATTTACCGCCGCGCATCCACGAAATCTGGATGCGCCGCCCGTCGACCTGTGGCACGTCGCTCCACGTCTGCGCGGCGTAGCCGTTGGGACCGGATTCAGCGTGCAGCACGTCCGTCTCTGGCACGTAGGTCGTCCCGTCGAAATGGCCGAGTAGATAACCGCCGCTGGCACCCCAATACACCCAGCGCGTATTGCTCCAATCGCCGTCGACCGGCAGTTCGAATAGGTCGGGACACTCGCTGACGCCGGGCAGGTCGAGGTCGCACAAATGATGCCACTGGCGCAAATCGGCCGACCCGTAGAGCACGTAGCGCGAACCGTCCAGATAGAGCGCCATAAGCCACTGCCCGGTCGCATCGTGCCAGACTATCTTTGGATCGCGATTGGCTCCTTCGATATGGCCCAGTACTGGATTGTCGGCACACTTGGTCCACGTGCGTCCGCGGTCGTTGCTATAGGCCAGACTCTGGGTAAAGGGTACCGGATCGGGGGCGTGTGCCCCGGCCGACGTATAGAGTGCAATGAGCGGCGGTTCGCCGCCCTCCTGAAAACCCGAAGTATTATGCCAATCGACGACGGCAGAGCCGGAGAAAATGGTTCCGAGTTCGTCTGGAAAGAGCGCGTGTTCCAGCTGCGTCCAGTGCACGAGATCCGCGCTGACGGCGTGCCCCCACGTCATATTGTTCCATACCACGCTCTCGGGGTTGTGCTGAAAAAACAGGTGATACTCGCCCTCGTAATAGACCAGGCCGTTGGGATCATTAATCCAGTTTTTCTGCGCAGAAAAGTGAAACTGCGGGCGATGCGTCTCTCGATAGAGCACGTCGTCGCTCATACGTTATCTCCTCCGTCTTCCAGCGCGCAAAAGCGCATGGAAAATACGTCGGCATCGCGCAGTTCAAAGCGCAGTCGCACGGCCGTGCCCACCAGCGCACTCAAATCGCCGCCGCCCCTCCAAGCAATGGGTGCGTCGAGCTGGTCGCCGTAGAGCGGCTCCATATCATCGAGCGCAAAGCCCGGCACGGCGCGCCCCTGGTCGTCTTCCAATCCGATACGCACCGAACCAACGGCCGACGTCGAAAAGTTGATGCGCAGCTGCGCCCCTGAAAAGCGCAGCGCGTGCGTGCGAACCGTGCCTCCGCGATAGCCTGCACCGAGGCTGGCAAAGCCCCAAGGGCGCAGACTCAAGCGGCGGAGCCGATTGTCCGGCCAGCCGTAGTGTTCGCTGACGTACATCGACCACTCCGTCTCGCTCAGCGGCAGAATGCCGATAGCCGGACAGGTGTTGCGATGGGTCCAGTTGCGCTCGTCGAGACCGGCGCGCAGCCAGGCTTCGGGAAAGGGGCGATGCCAGTGCGTGCCGTCGCGACTAGACATCATTACCGCGTCGGTCATACCGGCCATACCCGGCTTGCCGGTCCCCGGATAGTCCATCGCGCTCGTATCCTCCAGCGGCGTGGTCCGTTCGGCTACGTAGCGCATGGGAAACGACAGAAGAATGTGCTCAGCTCCGGGCACTGGCGTCGTCGCGTTCGTATAAAACTGCTCGATCGGCGCGTCTCCGTCATAGGTGTGCGGCACCGGGTCGCTCCAGTGAATAAAGTCGTCCGAGGTGCTGCTCTGAATGGCCCGTCCACGCCCCTCTTCAGAAAAGCGACTAAACAGACGATACTGACCAGTGACGACATCCCAAAAAGCGAGGTTGGCGCTGTCAAACTTACCGGGCACGCGGAGCGGCTCTTCCTGAGCTAAACGCCAGGTAAAGCCATCGGGCGAGTAGAGCGCATACAGGTTGTTCTCACCGGTGCCTCCGACCGCCTTAAAGCGCGCATCCTCGGCGCAGTCGGGGTTCTTGTCGCGAAACACGACCAAGTTATGCGCTTGAATGCCACGCCATACAGCATTGTTGCGGCCGCCGTCGCCCACGTCAAACTGCCCTAGTTCGGGGCGACTAAAGTGCAGGCCGTCTTCGCTGATCGCCACATGCGCCGTCTGCTGCTGCGAGGCATCGCCGGCTTCGTTGGCAATAGGATAATGCCCCCTGTAATAGAGCAGGTATTTCCCCTCGGATTCAACGAGCACATTGTAGACGCCGCTGCAGGCGTTTTCCATAACGCCCTCAACTTGAAAAACCACCTCTTCACGCTTGGGTGCGTGCATGCGCAGCGCAGCCTGGCCGTCCATCTCTTCTATGAGATGATGATCGACAAATAGTTCGCGGCGCGTTCCCACATCAATCGTATCCATACGCGTTCTCCTCCTCTTATCTACTCCGTTAGCCAAGGCGGGATGGTTCCATCTCCCGTTTCCTCACCTGCCACAATCCAGGCCAAATTAAAGCGCGCCATACGCCCCCCTCCGCTACGCACCTCGTACTGCAGGTAGATCCACCCCTCACTCGGCGTTGCGCCACGCCCTGCATCGAGCGAGGAATAGGCACTTGGCCCCTCGTCGACGAGGCGTTTAACCGGCCACGAACGCCCGCCGTCAAAGCTGGCCCACACCGTCATGCGCACGCGCTCATGGCCCGCCTCGTCGGCATTGCTATAGACGAGTATATCGCGTCCCTCAACCGGCAGCCGCACCAAGCCAGCCGCCATACCAAAATGACCATTGTAATTGGCACCGCGTCCCTCCGTTCCGCGGTAGCGCGGGCCATCGGGCAGGCCGGCACAGTGTGCAAGGTCTGTCCACGACGCACCGCCGTCGTAGCTGACGGCCTGCAGGCGCTCCCAGCGCATCGGTTCCCCCTCGGCAAACTGGTGTTGGCGCGAACTATAGACAATCGATCCATCCGCCAATTCGGCTACGCATCCCTCGCCCGTTCCATCAACCGGAAATGGGTCGCTGACCTGCCATGTATCCCCACCGTCGTCGCTGTAGATAGCCAGGTTATAGCCGCCGCGCACGCTGTATACCCGCGCCGGCCGCAGCAGTCGTCCAGCGTGCGCCCCCGCGCGCAGTGCAATGCCGTGTTCAGCAAAGTGCAGCGACGGCAGGTAGCCGTCCCGGTCTGCGTCGAATTCAGCCGCTCGGGCCTGCCAAGTCTGCCCCATATCCGCGCTGCAGTACAAGGTCCGCGGCGCGGCGACGCCCCCTTTGGGCGGATGTTCCGGATGCCCAAAAAAGAGCAGCGTCCCCGTTGCTTCATCCACCGTCGTGCCGCCGGCGTGAATCCCTTCGCCAACGGCCACCACAGGCCCCCAAGTAGCGCCTCCGTCCTCGCTGCGACGCACCACCAACTGTTTGGCCCCCCAGGTAGCCACAATCGAGCCGTCCGGTGCAACAACAACGTTGGGAAAGCGTTCATCGGCAAACACATCCTGTATATCAATATGTGCAGAGCCCATAAAGGTGCGCACGTTTGTATCCATACTACGTCTCCTTTTCTAGCGGTGGCTATAAGGCCTGCAGAGCGTAGACCTTTCCAGCGCGGACGGCAAACTCGACGATGTCCACCCCGCTGCGCGCAATATCGACGTCGCCCCCGTCACAGGTTACGGCCACCGCCGGCGCACACCGCAGGCGACACACTCCATCGACCTTTGCCGCAAACCGAGCGGTCTCGAGTCGGTTCGCTTGCCACGCAATATCGACGACAAAACCGCCGCGCGCGCACAGCCCCCGGACGCGACCGGTAGACCACGCATTCGGCAAAGCAGGCAGCAGCTCTATGTATCCGGCATGCGACTGCAGCAACATTTCGGCCATGCCCGAAGTCGCGCCAAAATTGCCGTCGATTTGAAACGGTGGATGGGCGTCAAACAGGTTGGGATAGGTCCCGCCTCCGTCGTATTCCGTGCGGCTCGAGCCGGTCAGACGCAGCTGCCTATAGAGCATTTCCAGCGCGTGATCGCCGTCTTTAAGGCGCGCCCAAAAATTGATCTTCCATCCCATCGACCACCCGGTGCCCGCATCGCCGCGAAAGCGCAGCGACTGCTCAGCCGCGGCAAACACCTCGGGCGTATGCTCTGTTATTTCATCGCCCGGATGCAGTCCCCACAGGTGCGAAACGTGGCGGTGTTGCTCTTGGGGATCGTCTTTGTCGGAAAGCCATTCCTGCAGCTGACCATGCTGGCCGACTTGGTTGGGCGCGATGCGCTCGCTCATCTCTTGGAGCTGAGCGCAGAATGCCTCGTCGACATCGAGCAGAGAACCGGCCTCAGCCGTGCTACGCAACAGCGCGCGAATAATCTGGTGGTCCATCGTCGGACCGGCGACTAAACCGCCCAACTCGGGCGAGTTGGACAGCGGCGATATGAGCCAGCCCGTCGCCTCATCTTCGCGCAGCACGTCGACAAAGAACGCGCTCGCTCCCTTGAGAATAGGGTAGGCGCGCTCGAGGAACGCACGATCGCCGGTAAACTGGTAGCGCCACCACAAATGCTGGCACAGCCAAGCTCCACCGGTAGGCCAAATGCCATGATTGGATGCGTTGATCGGCGCACTACCCCGCCACAGATCGGCGTTGTGGTGAAGAACCCAACCGCGCGCACCGTAGTGCTCCTGGGCCGTGCGTGCCCCGCTGATACAGAGATCTTCAAGCAGAGCAAAGAGCGGCTCATGGCATTCGGAGAGATTGGTCAGCTCTGCCGGCCAGTAGTTCATTTCCGTGTTGATATTCACCGTCCACTTGCTGTCCCAAGGCGGTTTTAGCTGGTCGTTCCAAATGCCCTGCAGGTTGGCCGGCTGCGCCCCCGGACGCGAACTGGCAATCAGCAGGTAGCGCCCAAACTGAAAGTAGAGCGCAGCCAGCTGCGGATCCCTCCCTTTGTCGTCGTTGAGCAAGCGTTCAAGCGTGGGGCGGTCTGCCTGAGCTGTAGCACCCAAATCGAAATCGACCCGGCGAAAGAGCGCCTGATGATCGGACACGTGATCGGCCCATATGGAGGCATAGCTGCGATTGCGCAGCGCGGCAATCTGCGCCTCACAGCGAGCGAGCGCATCGGCGCTCAGATCGCGAAAATCGACAAAATTGGTAGCCGCAACCCAATAGAGCACAACCTCTGTCGCGTTGCCAACGACCAATCCATCCGACGTTATATCCATTTGACCATCGCACTGGGCCACGAGGTGGACGGCAAAGTGAATGCCGTCGTCCTGAACGCGGCCGCTCAGCACGAGGCCATCGGCAACGGCGCGCAGGCTACTGGCGTGTGGGCTGGCCAAGCGCACGTTGCAGGAGAGCGCCCCTGCTCGATCCGCCGACAGCTGCACGGCAATACACTGGTCTGGATGGGACGCAAACACGCGGCGGCGATAGCGGGTTCCGCCGCTGGAAAACGACACCTCGGCAACGCCCCTATCCAGATCGAGCGAACGCTCGTATTCCGCATAGGACGAGATCCCCAGCATATCGATAAAGACATCGCCGGTAGGCTGGTAGGGCATCTGTCCGAGCGGCTGCGACATAAAGTTCGCAGTCGCGCGCTCTTCGGCCTCTCGCTGTAGCTCGGAAGCCTGCTCCCATTCTCCGCGCCGTTCACACGCCAGTGCTTCGGCCGTCAGCTGACACAGCTCCGCAAAATGGGCGTGGGCATTGGGGTGGGCGTAGTCGTGCGGCGCTCCCTTCCACACGGTGTCTTCATTGAACTGGATGTGTTCGCCGTGCACACCGCCATAGATCATGGCGCCCAGGCGACCATTGCCTACGGGCAGAGCTTCCGTCCACTGTTCGGCGGGCTGATCGTAGCGCAGGGATAACAACGGACTGATCGCGTCGTCGCTCATAGCATCTGCGTCTCTTTCGAGTAGATTCATAACGTGGAGTAAACAGAGGTCGGACCGCGCGGCCCTGTCCGACGAGACGTAGCTAAGTAAGGCCGTCAGTGCAAAGGGTGCAACTAGGTGAGTCGCATGGCCGCTCAGCGGGGATCAATAACTCGTCGACCGCCCAAGACTCTGTCCAGAAGGAAAACGATACTATGGCAACGCTTGCCATCATTGGAGCCGGCTTGACCGGCCTGACCGCAGCCCATCAGCTAGGCGAATGCGCCAAGGTGACGCTCTTTGATAAATCGCGTGGGACCAGTGGTCGCATGGCAACCCGCCGCGCCGCTCCCTATGCCTTCGACCACGGTGCACAGTTTTTTAAGATCCGCTCTGACGCCTTCGGTGCCTTTGTAGATCCGATGATACGAGACGGCGTCGTCGGACGTTGGGACGCGCGCTTTGTGGAGGTCGAAGACACCCGCATCGTCAAACGGCGGCAGTGGGGTGCCGAATTTCCACACTATGTCGGCATGCCCGGTATGAATGCGATGGGCAAATACCTTGCTCAAGGACTCGATGTCCGACTAGGTACGCGCATCCAATCGATGCAGCAGACAGACAACCGGTGGGCGCTCTACGACGAGCAGGGCGCGCTACAGGGC
>JAYOKQ010000029.1:31724-41760 GCA_038119905.1 Gemmatimonadota bacterium
TGTTTCTCGCTCATGCTCGGCTTTGAACATCCTATCGACATGGCATTCGACGCGGCCCTCGTGCGCGACCGAGATATCAGTTGGATCTCCGTCAACAGCTCAAAACCGGGCAGAAACTCAGCGTTCAGCCTATTGGTCCACTCGAGCAACCAATGGGCCGACCAGCACCTAGAAGACAATCGCGACGATGTTATGGAATATCTCTGTCGGCAAACCAGCGAAGTCATCGGCTGCGACGTGCGCCAAGCAGCACATCGCGCCCTACACGGATGGCGCTTTGCCAATATTGAACGACAGAGCGGGCCCACGCATTTTCTCTGCGCAGCGCAGCGCGTAGGAGTGAGCGGGGACTGGCTTATCCAAGGTCGCGTTGAGGCCGCCTTCAAAAGCGGCAGCGACTTAGCAGAAGCATTAAAAAGAGAGCTTTAAAGCGCTACATAAAAAAGGAAGCAAGATATGATTAAAAACGCGGCAATTATCGGCAGCAGCGGTGCGATTGGGGGCGCCTTTACCCGACGCTTAGCCGCGCTCTATCCCGATGCGACTGTCCATGCATTCTCTCGCACGCCGCTCCCGAGCAGCGACGGAGCGGTCTCGCATCAGCAGATAGACTATGCGAACGAGGCTTCTATAGAAGGGGCCGCAGCTCAAGCTGCGGCTCACGCACCGCTCGACATGGTCATTGTTGCCACAGGCATGCTGCACAATGAAGACATCAAACCCGAAAAATCACTGCGCGATGTCTCGGCAGACAAACTCCAACATCTCTTCGCCGTCAACGCCGTCGTGCCCGCCCTCGTGGCCAAACACTTCCTGCCCAAGTTAACCAGAGAGCAGCGCTCGACGTGTGCCATTCTCTCGGCGCATGCCGGCAGTATTACCGACAATGACATCGGCGGCTGGTATGCCTATCGCGCCTCCAAAACGGCGCTCAACATGCTCATCAAAAACGCCGCCATCGAAATCGGGCGACGCAACAAACAGGCCGTCATCGTCGGCCTGCATCCAGGCACCGTCGACAGCTACCTGTCCGAACCTTTTAAACACAGCCTGCCTGCCGATAAGCTGTTTACGCCAGCGTTTGCCGTCGAACAAATGCTGAGCGTGCTTGACGGACTCACACCCCAACAGTCGGGCCGGTTTTTTGAGTGGGACGGCCGGGAAATGGCCCCCTAAAAACTTCCGTATTACCGGGGGCTGCGTATGCCCTCGTCTGAGACGTGATATACGCGGCCCCCGATCATTAACCACGCTTTATCACCCGGCTGGTATCCCGCGCGTTCGATCCCCGTTCCGCCGTCAATCAGCACGCAATCGTCGCCCACGACAGCAGCTTCTACCCCATCCTGCACCTGCGTTTCCACCGGCGGCTTTGCTTGTCGAGCATGCGCCCAAGACAGCACCACGCCCAAATTGCGCCGCGGCGTTTCAATACCGCTGGGCGTAAAGCGCAGGTGATACTGCTGTAGCCACTGCGCGTTGTCTTTGCCACCCATCGGCGGCGGATCCCACCCTTCACTCAGCGAAAAGAAACCCGCCTTGTGGTGCATAATATGACCGTATAGCACGCTGTCCCCACGCTGCGTCCAAAACGCGCGCTCATCGTCGATCTCAAACGGCGCCCATGCGTGAATATTCCACTGCATCGCAGAGGCAACCCCCTGCTTGGCGACAAATTCGTCAACGAGCACGAAATACTGCTGGGCCTTGGCAAAGATCACGTGTCGGCGATAGCGGTCCGCTCGATCCGCATAGCTGGCATCGGCCGTGCCGCGAAAGTAAATCAGCGCTTCGTCCTCATACGCGTGTTCGACCGCGCCGGCGGATTCGGGCGAACGCATCCGCTGCGAATCATCGGACAGCGTGAGACAGTTATGCGATTTGGTGTGCCACACCCAGTGCGCGTGATGGTCGGATCCGTAGCCGGCGTAATAGCCACTCGGCATGGCCATGACCTGTCCGTCGACGTGCAAGATGAAATCGTTGTTGTTGGCGTGCGAGTGGCTGATCGAGCCAAACGGAGAAGAGCGAAAAATAAAGGCCATGTCCTCCCGTTCCGCCGCCAAGTCGGTGCGCACCGTTGCCCATCCCACATCCTTAAAAACCCGCAGCATCGACGGCCCAGTTTGTGCCGAATCCGACTCGGTCAGTGCGCTCGCTGGCAACGTCAGCAATTCCGCAGAGACGCCCGGCATAGCGCGCTCTTTCGGCGTCGTCATATCGGCCGCTTCCGCGCGCAGAGCAGCTACATAACCGAGAAACTCGTCTGTCTCCGCCTCGCGGCCGATCAAATCAACTAGGTCTGCGCCGCGCAACCACGAATCGCGCCAGCGCTCCGAATGATCGCCAAATCCCATCCACTGCGCATATGGAGGCAGCACGCACTGGCGCCAGCGCGCGTGGTTTTTCCAAAACGGCCGCTCATACAGGTTGATCCCTGCCCCTCGCTTGAGCACGGAAGCAAACATCGCCATGATGTTCACATAGGCCAGCCCATAGGACGGCCCTTGGGCCCAGCCCCCGTCGTCACCAGCCCAGCTCGGCCACAAACCGCATAGGACCGGTCGCAGCCAGGCCAACCACGTAGCCGCCTCGGGTATATGCTCGTGAAAGGTCAGCGCGATGTGCGCTAAAAACACGATCTCGCGCCCGGCATGAGAATCAAAGCGCGTGATGCCGTAGGTGCCGCGATCGTGCATGTGCTCGTAGGTTATTTGGCCGCGGCGGCGAAACTGCTCAATCACGCGCGCGCGCTCTTCGTCGGTAAACTCGCTCCACACGTAGTCGCAGGCGTGGCTGCCGTACCAGATAACCGACATATGCGCTTCATCGTTATGCCCTAGGTAGCTAGGCCCCATCGGATCCCATGCGGAAATCGAGGCCATACGCTCGCACGCGGCGCGCGCAAAGGGTTTGTGGCCGGTCATCAGCCAGGCCAAACCCATGGTCTCAGCTCCCCGCACAAAGCGCCGCGATCCCCACATCGTCGGATACCAAGCCTGCCAAAAGGCGGCGTAATCGACCGTTCTATCGGCCAAATACGGCGGTTCCTCTATAGCATGAGGTTGCGACCATATCTGCTCGGCATCGGCCAACAGGCGCCGCGCGATATCCGAATCAGCACCCTTCATGCGAGCGCGAAATGAATCGACTTCTTCGGGGCGCATCAGCAGCCGCGGATGCCCGGAAGAAAAGCGCTCAAGCCACACTCTGACGGGCGGCACCTCTAGCGTGATCGCCGCATCCGTTATGTCGAATTGGAACGTCTCCGAGTGAGATGCACCCGCCGACCAGCGCCAAAAATACGTGCCCGGTGCAAAGGCCGTCTCAGGCAGGAAGACAGGATCCACTAGGCCTGCAACGTCCAGACAGATCTCGGTAAAGGCAGGATCGCTCGCTACCTGCAGCCTGCTTTCCGATTCGCCTTCGATCGGCTTCCAAGCAAAGACGGGCGGGTTGGTCCCCGGCTGCGCTCCGTTGCGCGGCTGGCGGGGATCTATATGGGGATGGGGATGGCGCGTTTCTCTCATAGCTACCTCCGGCATAATGGCTAAAGGGGCGTCTTTGCACCCGTTCAGGCCGCTATCGCAATCTGTATGGAAGGCTCAGCAACGATTGTCTATACTGTATCGGTCAAGCACACAACAGGAGTCAAAGGGTTTGGAAAAACCGTCCGACGCATTCGAGCCGCTGCACTTTGTCCACCAGCCCCCCGCGGAAATGATCAGAGAGTCCGCCCAGTTCTACGAGCAAATGCGGCGTCGCCGCACGGTGCGCCATTTTTCCGATCGAGCCGTTCCCATGCAGGTCATAGAGAATGCCCTGCGCGCGGCCGGCACCGCACCCAGCGGTGCCAATCGACAACCTTGGCATTTCACGGTAGTAACCGATCCCGCACTCAAAACTCAGATACGCACTGCAGCAGAAGAAGAGGAGCGCGCCTTCTACCAAGAGCGCGCCCCCGAGGACTGGCTAGAAGCCCTAGCGCCCTTGGGCACGGACGAAAACAAACCCTTTCTCGAAGAGGCTCCGTGTCTAATTGCCATCTTTCTCAAAAAAAACACTCTCGCACAGGATGGCACGCTCGAGAAAAACTACTACGCCATGGAGTCGGTCGGCATTGCCACCGGCCTACTCATCGCCGCACTGCATCTTTCGGGGCTAGCCACGCTCACACATACGCCCAGCCCCATGAAGTTTCTCCACACCCTGCTCGATAGGCCCGCCGAAGAGCGCGCCTATCTTCTGCTAGTCGTGGGCTATCCGCACAATGACGCAACGGTGCCCCGCATTCACCGCCGGGAATTAGAGGAGTTCGCGCAGTTTCGCTAGCGTTTTATATCGCCCAGTGATGCCACGGATCGGCGGGAATTTCCCTGCGCACACCGGCATCGTCGCGATGAATCCAGCGCGCAAAAAAGCCGACTCGAGGAGAGGGATTAACGTTCATTGAACCCGTATGACACAGCCAACCGTGCCAGAGAATAACGTCGCCTGCTCGCGCGACAAACTCGCGCGCCGGCTCGTCGCACCCGTCGGTAAAAATTCCCCAGCCGCGTTCTTCCCACTCAGGCGTGTCGCGGAATGTGCCCTCTATTCGATCGGGATACGCGCGAAAGTAGCGGTGCGCTCCGCGATGGCTGCCGGGCCAGTAGACGTAGCAGCCGCCGCGCGACGATACGTCGTGTAGGTAGGTCGTAGCGCCCAGCATTAAAACGGCCTGACAGCCCTCGCCGGGATAGCCGTCCAAGTGCCCACTTTCGGGCATTGACCACTCCTTGTCGCGCTCGGGCCAGCGCACGAGCACTCCGCATCCACCCCCATTAAATGCACCGCCGCCCAGCTGCTGTGCGATGGCCTGCAGTTCGGGCAAATTGCCAAAGAGCGGATCGGGCTGAAATCCGTCGACGCCTTCGGGCCAGCGGTCCGGTTCGTCGATCGTGCAGCCCAACTTTTCCCAGAACTGATCGCGCCATTGACCGATCGTCTCATCGTCTACAAAACCGCGCAGAATGAGGTGGCCATCCTGCTTGAATGCTTGCACTTGGTCTGCGGTGAGCATGTTTAACTATACACTCCTATTAGCAAGTTGTTGTAACGGGGGGAGAATAAAGGAAGGATTCGACGCGACGGCAAAGCCGGCGCCTTCTATGCCTCGGCTTCGGCGAGGCGACGGCGACACTGGCGCCAGAACTTGAAAAACGAACGGAAGTAGCCCGCCGTATCGGTCATCGCTGGACGCAGCTCAATATGGCCTTCGTAATGCGTCTGCGTCGGATGCGCGCGAACGTGCAGCGCGCTCCCTCTGCACTGGTCCGCCAGCTGGGCAAACGAACCAACAAAAGGCTGTATTTCGGCGATGTTGTCCGCCAATTGCAGCGCGAAGTCCAGCGTATTGGGCCCCATCGGATAGCGCCGCAATAGATCGGTATCGATCAGAAACACCCGATTGAAGTCCTCGTCATCGTGCCAGAGCGGGTCCAAGTTATAGAGCGTGTAGACCAGCGTCGGCCGCTGCGTATCCACGTCTAGCGAAGCTACCTCCGGCAGATTCAACGGCAGCGATAGCGGCTCACAGTCGGCTAGCTCGTCGGGAATGGACAGCTCCTCAAATGCCTCGTAGGGCACATCGAGAAAGGTGTCGCGCTGATCGCTGTGACAAAAGGTGTTGATATTGTCTTGGTTCGCCCAATAGCACTTGCTGCTATTGGCTCCGGCCACCCACTGCCAGCTCAGCGCATTGCTGGCCCAATCGGCATCGAGCAGAAAGTAGTGCATCCAACGAGCGGGCTCTAGCCAATAACAGCGCGCCACATTGCAGGCCATAGCCGCAACATACATGCGCACGTGGTTGTGCATATAACCGGTTTCCATTAATTCTCGCACCGCCCGATCAATCGCCTCTATTCCCGTGTTACCGCGCAGCAGGGCCGCCGGCACGCCGTGCCGCTGACCGCGAGGCTGCGCGTGGAGCACGTCGCGATCAATGGCATCACCTCGCTGTATCCATACCTGCTGCCAGTAGTCGCGCCAGGCCAGTTCGCTGATAAACTTCTCGGCCGACGACAGGTCGAAACCGCGCGCGCGCAGCGACTGATACACCTGATGCGTCGACAGCACGCCGCGCGATATATAGGGCGACAAATGGGATACAGCTCCATCGACATAGTTGCGCGTGCGCGCATAGGCAACTGGATCGACAGCGTGCATGCGCGCACAGATCGACGCGTAATCGGTGGGAAATTCTATCGGCATAGGGGGGAATATAGCCGCCTTCTGGTGCAGCGATAGGCCTGAACGCGGACACAGGCGTTGTGGCCCGAGCGCAAATGCAGTATTCTCTCGTCCGATCGCCGCACACAGCGCCCTACCGAACGCACTGTATAGATTAGGAGAACCGACTCATGAGCGTCTCATCCATCAGCGCTGCCCCCTACCGCGCGCCTGCATTTATAGATTTTAAACCCGAATGGTCGGGCAAAGGAGCCACCCAAGCGCGCCTCGACGCGCTGCGCGAACTCAGCGTAGTCATTATCGACGACTTCGTCGACAGCCCTTGGATACCCCTACTGCGCGATGCCGGACGCCGCGTCACGGAAGCCTGTCGTCCCGAAAAAGCCTACAGTGAACTGGATGTCTCGAAAGGCTACGTGCACCGCACCGAACAGGACGAACCCTGGGCCATCCGCGGCATTGTCCACCCGGCGTTTCAGGAACCGAGCTTTGCCCAGTTCCATGGTTCCGACGAGATGCTTGAGTTCGTTTCCGGCTGGTGCGACGGCCTGCAGCCGGAAGATCTAACGCTGGGCACCCTGCTCCTTTGGTGCAACAACCCCAAGCATGAACACGCGCTGGGTTGGCATCGCGATACTACGTGGTGGGGCAGCGGTGAAAGCCGCAATTCACAGGACGGGCGTCCCGATGGCCCCGAAGCCTACTCCGAAGAAGCCGAACGAGCGGTATGGGAAAAAATTCAGGAGCGCAACAACAAACAGGTGGACGAGCGCAACAGCGTTGGCCTCTTTCTCGCCCTTGTCGACGACGAGTGCCATGAAATTATTCCCGGTAGCCACAGCCGCTGGCGCACGCCGTTCGAACACGATGTGCTGTTGCCCAAACGCATGAAAGAAGCCGGCGTGCCCTACACCCCGAGCTGGGACGGCGAGAGTCCGCTCCCCGATCAAACGGCCGTGCGCCTCAAAGCCGGGCAGGCGTTGATCCGCATCGGAACCAATATCCACACCGGCCATACGGTCCCGGAGCGCGAGCGCAATACGCTAGTGATGGGCTGGTCCAAGTGGGGCGGTCCGTCTGAAGACGAACCCAAGACGTGCGATGCGCGCACCGCCTGGCAGCTCGATCCGGCCGTACGCGAAGCCATGCCGCACGAATGGATGAAAACGGCCTGGGATCGCTGGGCCGCTACGACCAAGCTGGGCGACACGCTCGAAGATCGCTACACGCCGTGGGATATCAAGCACATCCAAGCCGGCCAAGTGCTAGGATGGCGCGGCGAATTAGAGCAGCAAGCCGCCGCGGCAGCCACGTCCTAAACGAACCACTGCGCGTCGCCGCACCGTTGATTATCGAGTGCGGCGGCGCTCAGCGCACTTCCGATTGAGCCTGGTGAAACGCCCGATCCTCGGCAATCCACCGTTCCCACATGCATTCATCGGACTCGACGAATCCGCTGTTTGCGCGCGGCACAAACAGATCGTCTTCCCCCAGCAGCCGCAGCAGGCGGCGATCGCCGACGTGCCGTGCACGCGCTTTAACCGAGGAGGAAACGGGGCCTGAATAGTTGGCCCGGTGCTTGAGCCACGAGTGATTCATCGTAAGAAAAAACAAATAGCGATGATCGCGCGAAAAATTGGCCGATCCCGAATGCAACATAGCGTTGTGGAAAACGGCTACGTCACCGGCCTGCGGATAGACAATAACCTCGTCGGGATGGGGACGCATTCGCTCTTCCGGCGTGAGCGACATCGCCCGCATATGGGTACCCGGCAAAATGCGCAGCGGTCCGTTTTCATCGTCGAGATCCTGCAAATAGCTCAGCGCATTAAACAGCAGGGGCCTGTGATAAACCCCTTCCTGAGGAAACTCAGCAAACATATCGCGGTGAAAGCCGAGCACCGGATTGGTATCGGCCGACTGAGGAGCCGTGCGCCGGTAGGTAATCGATTCTAGCTGCACGTGCGGGCCCACAATCATCTCGGCAAAATCCAACAAGCGCGGATTGCTCATCGCCGACAGCACTAAATCCGGCTTGTGCTCTAACACATCGACAAAAGTCGCCGAACGACTGCCGTCGGGATTGGGAATGCGATCGGCAATTTCCTCGAACGCCGCTCTCATCTGCCCAACCCATTCATCGCTCAGCATCTTGGGAAAAATGGTCAGGCCGACCGACTTGAACTCGGTCAGATGGTCCTGAAGTGATTTGCCCTCTTCTGACATGGCATTCTCCTATATCGGTGAATGTCGACGGACGACTCTGCCGGGCATTGGAACCCATGTACAGCGTCCTGTGTTAGGGCCTAATTCCAAAGGAATCGCACGCACTCTAATGAAACTGCAGAAAATAGAAGACACCCCGCTCTACGATATCTATGTAACGGATCGCAACGACGCGCTGCGCTATGCCTTAGGACGGCGCGGGCCGCGCTGCTTGTTGGTCATCGGCCTAAATCCCAGCACGGCCGATCAGTACACGCGAGATCAGACCTTGACCCGGGTCGAAGGCTTCGCCCGCCGACGCAGCAGCGGGCTGATCATGTGCAACCTATACCCGCTCAGGGCAACCGATCCAAACGACCTGCCCCAGCGACCAGATCCCGCGCTCGTTCGCGAAAACACGCAGCAGGTTGTCCGACTATGTCGCGAACACGACGTCCAACACATATGGGCCGCCTGGGGGGATCCCATAGAAAAGCGCCCCTTTTTGTCGACCTGCTTATATCGACTCTACGAGGCGCTCGACGCGCATCCAGCACTGTGGTTAAAATGTGGATCCACTACGCGCAAAGGGCATCCCCGCCACCCATCGCGCCTAGCGTATAAACACCGGTTTTCTCCGTTCGACGTCGCCCGTTACATTGCCGGGGAGCTAGACAGAGCGCGCTCCGCCTAGCTCCCCGTGCAGTGCAAGCAACGAGACCGGCGTTAGCCGTTCTTCTTGCGCATGATGATGGTGACGCCTTCATCATCTGTCAACGTCAGCGCTGCATCGGTAATTACTACGGTGTACATATACGTATCCCCGTCCTGAACCTGGGTCAACTTATTGCCGTCCAGCGTCCACGTCCCCTTCAGTTCGATCGTTATCCCCACAATGGTGACGCGCTCGGTGTAGGTGCCGTCATCTGCAAACGATGTCTCATACGCCTCTAGTCCCATCAGATCCTCTTCCTGTTGGGTAAGCGCTGCAATATCGTCCGCGTTCAAATACCACGTGCCAATCAGCTTGTCGCGATCGCTCGTTAGCGTTGCAAGCGGATTGTCTTCCTCATCCAGACAGCCCATCAGTGAAATGCTCAACACAAATAGCAACATGTGACGCATAGCGTTTCTCCTTTCACGAGTAGTTAGTATTAAAACTAGCGCTATCGACCCTGCCCGCAAGAGCGGATCGACTCGGGTCAATTAGAGCGAAGCGCCAGCCGACGGCCTCCGTTTCTTGCCCCCGTTTGGCGCGCGCTCTATTTTGGGAAGCGCGGTGCGTCATGCCCTCCGATGACGCATCCTGTCGAACCCATTTATACCGCCCTTATTGCAAAGGATGTAACCATGTCCCGCCCCAACATTCTCTTTATTATGTCAGACGACCACGCCGCACAGGCCATTTCGGCCTATGGCCACGGCATCAACCAAACGCCCAATATCGACCGCATTGGCACCGAGGGTGCCCGCTTGGATCACTGCTACGTGACCAACAGCATCTGCACCCCGAGTCGCGCCGCCATTCTGACCGGGACCTATAACCACGTCAACGGCGTCACCTCGCTGGCCACCGGTTTTAACAACCGCATGCCGC
>JAYOKQ010000030.1:0-4581 GCA_038119905.1 Gemmatimonadota bacterium
AGTGCGGGCTATGTCACCCAACTTTATCGACGCCTGCGCGTGGCTACCGGTTATCCTGCTCTTAATAGCTCTCTTTGCCGAACGAGGCCGCCTTCGCTTTCTGGTTATTGCCTGTGCGTGCATGGCCCTACAGATGCTCACTGGGCATCCGCAAGCCGCTGTTTATGGGATTATAGTTAGCTTGGCCTATGGCTACTATATGGGGATTCTCGGCCGCCGTCCTCTGTCGTACTATGTGGCGCTTGCCATACTGCCGTTGGCTGCGGGGTTATTGGCGTCAGCGCAGTGGCTGCCGACGGTTGAGCTGACGCAGCTTTCACTGCGCAGTCAGGGCGTTTCGTGGAACCAGTTCATCAACATGTCGCTGCCCCCTGAGCGGTTGATTGAGCTGCTGTTGCCCAATCTACACGGCAATTCTGCCGATGGAACATACTGGGGGCGTTCGGCTGGGTTCTTTATCCAACTGTGCCCCTTTGTTGGCGTGTTCGCCCTGGTATTGGGCTGGGTTGCTCTGCGCCAAGAACGCGATGAACCGGTAGGCTTTCTCGCGCTTCTGGCGGGAGTGGGGCTGATCCTTTCACTTGGTAAATACACGGGATTATTTGAGCTGCTCTATAAATTGCCCGGGCTGAGTTCCTTCCGCATTCCCACGCGTTTTTTGCTTCTTTTTGCTTTTGGAATGAGTGGTTTGGCTGGTTTGGGCTGCCACCGTTTACTCGTTGCTCGGGGAGATTCTTTACGCGGAAGAGGTTTCCTATGTGCGTTGGTCGCTGTGGCCGGCGGGGCGCTATTGCTAAACGCCGATGTGGTCTTTGCCGATAGCGAAGCGTTGATCGCGAGGGGAGGGGAGGGGCTGCTGCGCTACGCCGAGTCCGTTCGGTTCGATGCCCTTCGCCTCCTTGCGCTCTCCGGCATGGCCCTTGTGTTGCTATCTGGGCGGTTGCAACGAGGGCGCGCGGGGTTAATTCCGGTCCTTGTTTTTTGCGAACTCTATGCGTTTGGAGCTGAATTTAATGGGCTGGTTCCATCGGCTACCTATACAGATGTGCCACCTACAGCGCGCGCCATTATCCAAGACCATCAGGGGTTGGCGCCACCGCGGATAATGAGCTTGGTGAACGAGAAGAATGCTCCTTTCGACTGGCACGGTGGATGGACGCACGATCTGTATTCCTATCGACGCTATACCGAAACGCTGCGTCCCTATAGTGGGGGGCTCTATGGTTTGGATAATGCACTGCCTGGATGGAGTCCGTTACACCTGAGTGCACAGTGGGATTTGGCGCGCCTGTTTCCTCAGGTTGCTCGTCTTGTCGGCGTCGAATATGCCATCAGCTACAGGGCCCTAGCGCAGCCTGGGCTGCGCCAGATTCACGATGGGGATCTGCGGGTATATAAGCTGGAGGGTGGGGCCCCACGCGCCTACATGGCGACGGATTACGTCGTAATAGCCGACCCGCTGGAACGGTTGCAGTACCTGCGGCGCTCCGGGACATCAGGAGGGCCGGTTGTCTTGGAGCGGGATCCGGGATGGCAGGTTCGCGGAGAGATAATACCTGGCGCAGCGAAGATAGTGCGCTACGAAAACGAGGAGGTCCTCATCCAAGTAGCTTCACATGAGGGCGGACTTTTGGTCCTAAACGATACGCACTATCCGGGATGGCGCGCTGAGGTAGATGGAGCCCCGCAGCCCATTCTGCGCGCTAATCATGCCTTTCGCGCGGTGGTAGTCCCGCCTGGTGCTCAGCAGGTACACTTTCGCTTCGCATCAGAAAGCGTCCGCTGGGGATTTTGGATCAGTGGGGTGGCATGGGTGGGATGGCTGTTGGCCATCGTGCTGCTATGGCGCAAGGAGGGGTGGAATCTGCCGGTGCAACCACTCGGGCGCAACTCGGGGCGGACGGTTGCTGTGGCCTGCGCACAGGGGTGCTTGGTTGTTTTGCTCTATGGGGCCTGTGTGCGCTGGCCGCTGTGGGCTGATGCGCTAACGAGGATGCATGCCATGACGGGTTGGGGGGGATGAATACGCTGAGCTTTCTGCCATTTATGTGTGGAGTGATCGCTCTATTGGCTTATCTAACCACCCTATGTCCGACTGTGTACGTCGAGGGCAGCGGGGAGTTAATCGGTGCGGCCTATTATCTGGGCACGCCTCATCCCACAGGCTATCCGCTGTTTTCATTGGCCGCCCGTCTGGTGGCTACCCTCGTTCCATTGGGGAATCCGGCGTTAAAGATCAATATTGCTTCTGCGCTGATGGGGGCGGCCGGTGTTGCCTGCGTGGCGTGGTTGCTGCGTTCGCGCGGCGTGCGGCCCCTCGCTGCAGGAGCTGCGGCGCTTTGCCTGGCTTTTTCACACACCTATTGGAGCCAGTCCATAATCGCCGAGGTGTACGGTCTCTCTGCGGTGATGCTGCTGCTGGCGGTGGGATGGTGCCTGCGCGCTGTGGGCGATCGTTCGCTGCGTGCGCTGCTGGCGATGGGGTGGTGGATGGGAGTCGGCTTAACGGCTCACCTCAATCAGGTCCTCTTGGGACCGGGTTTGCTCATCGTGCTCGTGTGGCGCTGGCCAGCGTTATGGAGAGATGGACGCTCACTCCTGGCCCTGGGCGCGGCGGTGGTCTTCGGCTATACGTTGGTCGCATACCTGCCCCTGCGCAACGGATTGGGGCCGGGTTTTCACTGGGGTGATTTGAGTGGCTGGACTGAGCTGTATAACCACCTGACGGGTGCGACCTATCGCAATGCCTTTTTTTCACTACCGGCGGAAGCCATGTGGCTCAATGCGCGTCGCTGGGCAGCTAGCGTTGGAACAGAGTGGCCCCCGTTGGTCCTTCCGCTTTTGCTGTGGGGGATGGTGGCCGCATGGCGCCGTGACCGCTCTCTGTTGGTGCTAGCGGCAAGCGGTATTTTCACCAACCTGGTCGTCGCGCTCAACTACCATAGAGATCCCAACGGCATCGGCGTATTTTTCTTGCTGAGCATCGTATGCTGGGTGCTCTTGCTGGGGATTGGACTAGACGACGTCATGCAGCGGATTCCGGTTCGCTTGGCCTCAGTGGTGGGTATTGCGATTGCAGGCAGCACCCTTGCAGTGAATTATGCCCAAGTCGATCTGAGCGAAAATCGCGTCGCCGAGCGCTATGGGCTCGACATTCTCGGAGATTTGCCCCCGGGTGCTGTGCTGATAACGGAGGGAGATGACGTGGCCTTTGTCCTGGATTACTTGGTGCGGATAGAAGGCCATCGACCCGATATAACGCTTTTTAATCGCCAGGGGCGGGGAGCTGATATGCTCAGCAAGGAGGAACGGCGGTTATCCGGGCGCGATCAATTGGCTCTGCAGCAGGCTCGAGAGGCCGATCTGGTGCGGGGTACTGCTCCGGTCTTCTACTTAGTGCGTCGACGGTCTCCCTTGTCTGGCTATGACTTTGTTCCCTCTGGGCTGGTTTATCAGCTGATGCCGAGTGGGGACGCACGTCGTCGAGATGCCTTGGCGCGGACTATCGACATGACCAATGCGGATTTTAATCGCGGATATATCGATCCCTGGGTGCGCAAAATTCAGAGCAATTACTGGTTTATGCAGGGGGAAAAGCAGCGGGAATTGGGCCTGCGAAATGACGCGCTTGCATCCTATCTTCGGGCGGCAGAAGTCGCTTATGACTCGCGCACGATGCAGTATAACGCAGGACTGATGGCGCTGCGCCTGGGCGATATTGCCCGCGCGCGAAAGCACGCAATGCAGGCTATTCAGATTGATCCCTATCAGCCCTATGCGCATCAGCTTTTGCAGCGAATTAACGGCGCGGGTCGCATCAAGTGATGATTTTTTTAACTGAACATAAGTGCAGCTTTTTTGCGGCTGAAGGCTTGACTTTCCCAAAGTGATCCTTACTTTTTTGCCTCTATAGGGAGCGTAAAAATGGACAAGTGGGAGCGCATACTCAAGCCCGAAAATGTAATTGTTGGCATGCGCGCGCAGCGCAATTTAGATGCCATTCGCGAGCTGGCGATGGTATTTGACGACGATGGGGCCGTTCCCGATAGCAAGCAGTTTATCGCCGATATTGTGCGGCGCGAGCGCCAAGCGTCAACGGCCATCGGAAAAGGCGTTGCCGTTCCCCACACCCACGACGACCGCATAGCCTGCCAACTATTGGCTATCGGAATCTCCCGCGACGGGATTGACTTTGATGCGCCGGATGGACAGCCCGTCCACCTGGTGGCTCTGTTGGCGACACCGCAAAAACACCAAAAACAACACATGGATTTACTGGCCTCCCTCTCGCGTCTGCTTCAACACGACGACGTGCGTCAACGTCTTGTTGAAGCTGCTGATGCCAGCGAAGTTGTTGATATCTTCACTGGTAATAAAAAGACGATTTAGGCGCTTGCAGAGGACGTCGTATGCGAAGGGGGATGGGACTCAGTTGAGTCGGCCATCCCTTTTTCTTTGGGGGAATTGATGGTCCCGCAATTTGCTCAGATCATCCGAGGACCCGTCACAGGTAATAATACGTGCTTTTTAAGTGGGCCGCTAGTCGCCGGTCAACGCCAGGCTCATATCGAGCGGATACAG
>JAYOKQ010000030.1:4591-41267 GCA_038119905.1 Gemmatimonadota bacterium
TACAGTTTCTACTTGATTCGGGCGTCGCCGGATATTCACTGCTCGTATTGCTGCCGGATCGGGCGACCGTACGCCTGTTCCGCGAGCAAGTAAACCGGCGGGCATACGGTCCTCATAGCGACGTAGAATTCCATACCTATTACTCGCTGGCAGTCCGGCTTACGCGCCTGTTCTGGCCCATTGTAGCATCCGATGCCGGTTTTGCCTTTCCACATAAGCCACCCATTTTCCTCAACTATGAGACCGCTCAATACGTGCTGGGGACCTTAGTGGAGCCGCTGCTTGCGCAGGGGTATTTCGAAGGGTTGGCTATACGGCCTCAGCGGGCGATTTCTCAGCTGCTCGACAATGCCAACAAGGCGGCTATCGGCGGATTTCCACTGTCGGACGTTGGGGTGCGCCTCCAAAAAGCATGGGTGGGAGAGGATAGCCGTCTGCGCTATTACGAGCAGGTCCAATACTGTATCGAACTCATGCGTGGACACTGTCTGCAGCACGGCTTACTCGACGCATCGCTTGTTTTCCAAGTCTTTGATCGCCATCTCCTGGGACGAGAAGAATTTTGGAGGTATTTCACTGGTCGTTACCGCCATTTGTTGGTCGATTCGGTCGATGAGATGGTGCCGATAGCACACGATCTTATCGATCGATTGCTGCCCCGGTGCGATTCAGCTCTATTGTCAGGGGATCGCCGGGGTGGTTTTCGCATCTTTCTCGGGGCCGATGCCGATGGATGTGTCGATTTAGCCGCGAAGTGTCGAGAACACATAGAGGTGAATGACGAGGATTGCGTCCCAAGGGCGATGGCCTCTTGGGCGGGACGTATTGGGGAAAAACTAGGCCAGGGAATGGCTTCTAGCGCTGGGGACAAGAGCGGTGGTGCCGTCGTTGACCTGATCCGCACCCCCTATCGCGCGCAGATGGTAGACGCTGTGGCTCAGCGCATAGTTGAATTAACTGAGCGGGGGGTTGCACCCGGAGATATTGCCATCGTCGCCCCACACGCCGACGGGGTTCTGCGCTTTCTGCTGGCAGAGTCGCTCGGTGCAGCAGAGATTCCCTTCGCGATTGTGCGCCGGTACGAGGCGCTGCGCGAAGAGCCTATTGTTCGAGCTTGTTTGTCCCTGGCTATACTGTCGCACCGAACGTGGGATCTATCCCTTAACCCATACGATCTCGAAGAGGCTTTCGTCGTGGCGCTCTCCCCATTTGATCGCCTGCGTGCGGCTTTGTTAGTGGGGGCGGTATACGACGAAGATGAGCAGAAACTGCGCGCCGTTGCCGAGATCGACGAGACGCTACAGAGGCGGGTTGGTAGTGATTGTATCGGGCGCTATGAGGCACTGCGAGATTGGGTCCAGACGTATGCAGAGGGTGATGCGTTGCCCTTTGATCATTTCCTACGCCGTCTCTTTGGAGAGGTTCTCGCAGGGCCACATTTGGCGCCCGATAGCGCCGCGGCCTACAGCAAACTCATAGCCTCGGCGCAGGCGTTTCGTCGGGCGGGTCCGGCGCTTGGGTTGGATGAGGCAACCCTGGGAGCTCGCTACAGTGCGATGGTAACGTCGGGCGTAGTTGCCGCGCAGCATGTGGCCGCAGATGTGGATTTACAGATGGCACCGGAATCGATCGCACTCGTTGCGCCAGTGCATACCTACCTGCTCAGCGGTCACGTGGCTCGCTTTCAATTTTGGCTCGACGTTGGTTCGCTGAATTGGTGGGATGCGCTGCATCAGCCTCTGACCAACCACTACGTTCTCGCCCGTCGTTGGAATCGCGACGAGCGCTGGACGGATGCGGTGGATTATTCGCTGCGCAATCGAAACTTACATCGATTGGTGCGCGGGCTGTCGCTGCGCTGCAGTGAAGGCATCTATTTATGCACATCCGAGCGCGAGGGGCGGGGTGAGGTGCAGGACAGTCCGCTGCTCATGGCCATTCAGCAGGTGCTCCAGGAGGATCGATGAGAGGGTTTCGTCCACGCGAGGGCCAGCGACAAATTCTGGATTACGAGGGCGGATTGATGGGCGTGTCGGCCGTACCCGGTAGTGGGAAGACTGCGACGATTGTCGCGCTGGCGACTCAGCTCATAGCACAGCGGAGGGCTGGCGATGGACAGATCCTGATCGTCACCTATCAGACGGCAGCAGTCGACAACGTGCGCAGCCGCATACGTCAGGCACTCGAAGATATGAATCGACTGCAGGTTGGCTACGATGTCCGGACGTTACACAGCCTATCGTATGGGATCGTTCAGGCCAATTCCGGATGGGCGGGGGTCGCCAGTGAATTCAGCGTACTGGACGATCGGGCTAGTTCAGATTTGCTCGAAAAAGCGGTCCGCATGTGGAACGGGCGAAATGCCCGCATCTGGGGTAGCCTTGCACCGGGTGATTATTACGACGAACGCTGGGAGCAGGAGTGGCGTTCAATCGCGCGCACGGTGGCTTGGACCGTCATTACCACCGCGAAAAATCGCCGGCTTAGGGCAGATGATTTGCTGTCGAGGATTGCTTCTGGCGGAGGAGATGAACTGAATTTATTCCTGCGCATTGGCGCGGAAATCTATCAGCTATACCAGCAGCAGGTCGAGACTATGGGCGGACTCGATTTCAATGATTTAGTCTGGTCGGCCGTAGATCTATTGGAGCATCATCCCGATCTATGTGCTCGTCTGGGAAATCGCTGGCCTATCGTGCTCGAAGACGAGGCGCAGGACAGCGTGCCGCTGCAGGAGGACTTGCTGACTCTGCTAGGGCGAGGGCGCGGCCATTGGATTCGGGTTGGCGATCCAAATCAAGCCATTATGAGCACCTTTACTGCGGCTGATCCTAGCTATTTGCGTCGGTTTTTGCTGCGCGAGGATGTGCAGACGCTCGAGATGTCGATTTCTGGGCGCTGTGCGCCTAAAATACTTGGATTGGCAAATTTCCTAATCGACTGGGCGTGCACCGATCATACACTAGAAGAAGTGCGTGAGCGCGCCTTTCGCGCCCAGCAGATTCGCACTACGGATGCGGGCGATCCACAGCAGAACCCTTCTGATACAGAAAGCGATATTGCCTTTCGCACCTACAATAATCGCAGCGAAGAAATGCGCGATGTAGCTCGTCGAGCTAAGCTATTTTGTCAGCGCAGTCCACACCTTACGTTGGCGATCTTAGTGCCAACTAACAGGCTCGGATACGAAATGGCCGATGTACTGCGCGAGGCGGAGGCCGATTTTGACGAAGTGCTGCAGAGTTCGCATTCTGCGCGGCAAGTCGGAGATGTGCTGTCGACGATGCTCACGTTTATGGCCGAACCGCTACGACGTGGCCACTTGGAGCGTGCGTATAGAGCGCTGTGTACATATTGGCCAACCAAAGAGGGGCCTGGCGATCAAGAGCTGGTAGCGACACTGCTGCGCAGCTGCTATCGCCCAGAGGATCTACTTTTTCCACAAGAGGGAATGCGCGCCCAAGATGCGTTGCCTCCCGTGGGCCAGATTGAACCACTCGATTTGCGGGCACTGGGCACCTTTTGCGCCTATATGCGGCGCTGGCTGCGGGCAACGTCTCTGCCAGTGGATCAGCTGCTGATGACGATAGCGCACGATCTACTGCGCGATGCCGATTTAGCGCGGGCCCAAAAGCTTGCTTCTTTTCTTCGTGCGCGGGGTGATGTCAATCCATCCTGGCGGCTGCCAGATCTAGCGCGTGAACTCAGCCTTGCTGCGCGCGGCCGTTCAGCTGCGTTAGTGGAAGACGACGATCTGTTTGCCCCGCGTCCTGGTCGCATTTCGCTTACGACCATGCATAAAGCCAAGGGATTAGAATGGGATCTGGTCTATATCGTAGGCGTCGATGGAGATTGGTTTCCCTACGATTTGGACGATCACTTTCGCGGTGAATACGAATTTCTTGGTGGCGATCCGGGGGAAGAAGCGCGGGCCGAACTGTTGAGGTTGATCGGTGAATGGCGGGCGGGACGCCTGTCGGCCACAGACGTTGCGCATGTGGAGGTCATTGCGGAACGGCTGCGTCTACTCTATGTCGCTGTGACGCGCGCTCGACGCTACCTGTCCGTTAGTTGGAGTCGAGAGATTTCGCTTTTCTCGCGCACGCGCTCCGTTGGCCAGGCTGTTG
Source organism: Gemmatimonadota bacterium (assembly GCA_038119905.1). Classification (GTDB taxonomy): domain Bacteria; phylum Latescibacterota; class UBA2968; order UBA8231; family UBA8231. The sequence continues at coordinate 8,719 of JAYOKQ010000030.1, forward strand.
TCTATCAGAAACTGGCTCAGTTCTGTGCGAGAGGTACAAGTTGAGCGGGCTGGGAACAAACGTTCGCTTTAGTCAGAGCAGTCTATCGACATTTTATACATGTCGACGGCGTTTTTGGCTGCGCTATGTCCAGCGTATAGAGTGGCCAGCCTCGTTGACTTCTGAAATGGCTGGTTGGGAAACGGCACTGCAGCGCGGGGCTTCTTTTCACCATTGGATGCATCAGGCCGGTATCGGCGTAGATGTGAAAACAGCGGTTCGCTCTGAAGGAGATGAGTTACTGGTCCACTGGTGGAATAACTGGTGCAATCATCCGCCGGATATACCAGATGGGGACACCTTTTCCGAAGTGCAGCTATCCGTTCCGCTGCAGGCGCATCGTTTGGTTGCCCAATTTGATCGCTTAGTAGTGACTGCAGACGATCGCATCTACATCGGTGATTGGAAGACCGGAAGAGCTAGGCCACAGCAGGCGGTCTACGCACAGAGTTGGCAGACGCGAGTCTATCGATATGTCGCAGCTGAAGTAGGGACCAGCTTAATAGGTAGGGGTATTGTACCGCCTGAAAACGTGGTCCTGGTCTACTGGCACGCCAACGATCCACAGGCCTTACAGCCTATTTACTATTCAAGGGAAGAGCACGAAACAGCGCGCGAGGAACTTGAGGCCGCCGTGCGGGAAATAAGCGAACTTCCTCTGATTGCAGAGGCTTTTCCCCAGTGTACTGATATAAATGAGTGTAAGCGCTGCATCTACGCGGCTCTGTGCGAGCGGGGACTTTCGTTGCGCATCGAGCCTGATGAAGAAGAGCGCTTGGAAGAAGACGAAAGCGACGGTCTGTGGTAGGCCGGGTAGCTATCCTAGGGTGAAAACCAGGCCATGCACACCGGTTAAGGCACTAATAATCAGCCAAAAACCTGCTGAGCCAAAGGCACCCAGTACCAACCCCAAAAAGAGGGGGCGCAGGCGCGTATAGAGTCCGGCTCCGCCATATTTCAATATAAGATACTTGAATAACCAAGCTAAAAAGACTGAAAACCAGACGTGGTTTACCGGGTGCGTCAGGCCAAGGGTCATGCCGATCGGGTGGATCGGAAAGCCGACATAGCGCGCCTTGACGTAGGTTAGCAGAGCCATGACTAGGGCACCGGCAGCCGTGAAGGCTAGATGGGCAATGCCGACGGGCTGGGCGTTGTTGATATTGCGCGTCACCCAATTGCCTGAAAACTCTGGTAAACCGATAAACTGCCATCCTGTTAGGTTGATCCCTCCGTATGCATAGGCGATCTGCACCACGGCGAGGGCTGAGCCGACCAGCGTTGCCCCGATAGAAATGAGGATGGCCCAGAATAGTTTGCGATGTTCCAATCGAGTTACTTCTGCCAGCTTGAGCCCTGTAGCGGCCTGGGCCATGACGAACGTGCGTATGTCGGCAGCCCAAGCGAATGTAAGGCCGAGGGTTGTTAGTCCAGCGGGGCCGATTAAGCCGGTACCGAGTGCGTTAACCGTAAAAATAGGCGCGGCGACTGTAGCGCGGCCGTAGGCCAGTCCGGTCTGCGACACAATGCGCGCTAATCCAACAAATATGACGAGAGCTGTCGTCAGAAATACAAACGCAGAAACGATATTCATTCCCGCCGCATAAAGCCATCCCAAGCAGAGCATAAATCCCAATAAGGTGCCGAATACGGCGGTCCGATACGACAATAGCTCGTTTTTGTCGTCGACGGTATCGTCGCCGTTAAAGGCCTTGCGAAATACGTCCTTCAGGTGTGCGCGACTGTGCCAAAAGCTGGAAGCGACTAGGAAAAAAAGGGCTCCCAGTGCCAGATGGGCGACGCTGGGAGGGGCGGGGTCGGAAAATGGTTGGATGGGTCCGATGCTCCATCCCAGCATGCGCTGAAAACCAGTCTGTACGAGGGCGAGAACGGCAAAGAACCACACGCCTAACGAAACGTCCAGGCTGAGCAAGTACGAAAGGCCAATCACCTCGAAGCGCGGTGTGCAGAGCAGGTTTACCGAGTTTCGCAGAATGAGAATATTGTTGGATAGGTCGATGCGGGGAACAAAATTATAGAAGGCGTGTAGAGCGTTAAACGAGTTGATCACCGCTGGTATGGCAAAGCCTATCCACATCAGCCGGTTTTTAAAAAACGAGCTGAGCGCGCCATTGGGGCCAGTTTGGCTCATCTCGAGCGGAAGCGTGGCGAGGGGGAACAGCAATCGCTCTCGTTCAACCCACTGTTTGCGCAGGATGACAAGCAAGCACAGAGTGACGCAATACAAGGTGGTGACGAAGAGCCCCCATGCCAGCAGCGGCCCCAGCCACGAAGACCAGGGGATGCTCTCTCCGCGACTTCCTCCTTCAAATAGTTTCCAGATTGCTTCGGGATCTTCTGGAACCAACCAAGTGGGGATATGGGGCTGGATAATGGCGGACCATTCATTTTCCGGGGTGGCATAGTAGAAATATCCGCCTAGAAGTGGGATGAGGTTCATCGTAAAACCCCACGACGGAATGGCGGCGGCCACGATCATCATGATGTATACGGTGGATAATTCCCCCCGCTCAAGCCCGCTACCAGTGATTTTCTTACTTATTGGGTTGACGAAAAGGGCGAGTAGGAAAAATAGAAACAGGGCCGCGCCGGCGGAAAAATCGGCGGCCATCGGCGAGCCGCTCAAGACCAACACGCCATAGGGTTCTCCTGCTGCGATCGTTAGGGCACACAACGTACCCAACAGGATAGCGCGTTTGGTCACACCGCGTGTATAGGGGGTCTCTTCCGACAAACTTAGTGCTCAGTTCGAGATTGGGATCGCTCTTCTAAACTAGGGTGATAATGATTGTTGAAATCCCTGGAAAAGTCAATGTATTTCCCAAAACAGAGATCGTACAGGCTGTTATCTGCATTTTGGGGGGGCATTTATCGCATGGCCCCGAGCCGTTAAAAAAGTTTACAATTGCCTTGACTTAACTATAGTGAGATGGTATTTTTCCCACCAAATTGTTAAGTCAATCGCGTTTAGAAGGTCCCCGCCTTTACAAAAAGGAGAATGCTCGCCTCTTAGATTCGTATGACTTTAAATTTTGAAAAAGGTCGTTTTTTTTAATCCGGGCACTCGGCCCGGGCTTATACATCCCTCATATCCGAGCTATTGGAGGTTTTTGCGATGAAGAAACTCGGTATCGCCCTTGCTATGGGTGCGATGTTGACGTCTTCGGTGGCTTTTGCTCACCAGGCTTCTTACTTCATGCCGCAGGTTCCCAATCCCGATGCCATGGTTATCGACGGCAACGACGATGACTGGGGTTGGATCGACCCGGCTTTTGCGATTACCCCGGACACGATGTTCGAGATTCTGGGTAGCGAATGGCCGCCGGCCAAAGACGACTGGGACTGTGTCCTGTACGTCGCCTGGAGCTCTGCTCCGGATAACTCGCTGTATTACTTCGCCCGCGTGACGGACGACTCGTTGGGCCTCTTTGTTGAGAACCCGCAGGAGTACTGGAACGATGACTCGTTGGAGATCATCGTCGACCCGGATCACTCCAGCGAGAACTTCAACGAAACGGAAATGACCTCTGGTCAGCAGTATGGTGTTCGCATCCTTCCGGCCGCTGGTCAGAAGGACACTTGGATCTTCAACGTTCCTCAGGAAAGCATCCTGTGGTCGACGGAAGAGCCTTGGTTCATCTACAGCTGGACGTTGGATCCGCCGGACGCTCGTCCGCTGACCCAGCCCGCTGGTAGCACGGTTACCTACACCTACGAAGTCAAGCAGGCCACGTGGGATTTCCACGACAAGACGGGTCCTGCTGGCAGCCAGCGTCACAACTTCGGTCCGGACCAGATCTTTGGTCTGACCTTCCAGTTCGACGAAACGGAGAACCCGGAAGCTGGACGCGAAAAGCAGCCTGGTACGACGCCGGTTAACGGTGCTTTCCAGGACAACTCCAACGGTTCCGACTTTATCACGGTTCCGACGGAAGGCGCTACGGGCGGCACGGGCGGTAGCTCGGCTGTCGAAGCTGACAGCTGGGGTCGCTTGAAGGCCCGCATGGCCAACTAAGTAGCAATAGTTTGAACCTACACTAAACCTGTAGGGTGCAGTTTCGCATAGATAAAGAGAGATGGAGATTTCTTCATCTCTCTTTATCTATCGCTACTCTCTTCAGTGCGAAACTTGCTTGCCTGAGAAAATCTCCAGATGCTCCGAACGCAACGGTGGGGCTTGGGTATAAAAGGAAGGCTTTTTTCCATGAAATCGCGGAAAATAGTGCGCAGTGCGTTTCTAGTTGCAGCGTGTGCCGTCGCTTTAGCTGGATGTGTTTCAAAGGTCGGAGAGCGTCGGTTTGCAACAACTCCTGAACCGTCTCCTGCTCAAAACGACGGCATGGTGGTCTTGGACGACGGGAGTATTGTCTTCACAAAAGATCGCTTGGAGATTTCGCTGCAGGTTTTGCGAGATGATTTTCTCAACAGGCAGTTTGCATCCGCCTCCAACAGCGGGGCTGAGTCGACCAACCCTTACACATATGGCAACTGGAAACCTTGGGGGCAAGATTGGACGCCGCAACGCTTTACCGTGGTCCTGCTCAAAGTGAAGAATTATGAGTATCCCAAGGTCTTCATTGATCCCAATGCCTTGGTTATCTCCACCGCGAATGATCGCGTGTATGACGTCCTCGATCAGGGGCTCTTGGAGGATTATTTCAGTCCCTACCTCAGGGCTTACGCCGGGACGCAGCGCAGAGCTTATGAGGCGATAACGGATCAACTAGTGCGCACAGTTTATCCGCCCGACATGATTTTTAGTGGACAAGAGACGTCCGGATACATCGTGTTCCCAACCCTGCATAACGACGTCGGTCAATTTTCTGTGCGCGTGCCAGATGTTGCCATCCGCTTCGATTATAAGGGGGAACCCGTCGAGACAATTGATCTCGAATACAAATTTGATCGCGAAATATATATGGCACTGCAACCGCGTGAGGCGGTTCAATGAACCGTGTTTCTGCGTTCCGCATGATTCTACTATGGGTGGGAGGCTTGCTGCTCGCCGGCGGACCGGCCTTTGCTGATCAGTGGGTATTGGGGGGGAGTAGCGCTATCCAGTGGAACGATATCGTAGCAATTCGCGCTCAGGTTGACGACGCTTCCAATCCGGGTGCCATCCAGATCCGCGGGTTTACTCCGGACGAAAATATTATCTCTACGCTAAATTGGAGTTATGGAAAGCCCAACGATGTGGTGAGTGAGGGCGATGCTGCGCTTTGGGATAACACTGCGTTTCAAAGCACAGATGCGCTAACCATTGTTGACGGGAATGGGGCTTCTTCCACCGAGGATTTGTTTAAAAGGGCCGGCGTAGACCAGGACGGTCGCGCCTTTGTATTTGACCTAGGCTCGCGCGTGCCGGCTGATAGTTTGCGTTTCTACCCACGTCAGGAAGGGACGGCAGCCAATGGTCGTCCTTTTGCCGAAGATTTCTCGCGTAAACACACCATATTTGTCAGTGACGGCGTTTCTTATGTCAATGAGCAGCCACTTTTCTCTTTACTACGCGATATTCCGGTAAACCCGAACAGCGTCTTTTCCATGAAGTTCCCTCAGCAGTTTATTCGCTTTATCCGCCTCCGCGTTGGTTCCCGCAATCCATTCGAAATCGCTGAATTCGAACTCTATGGGAACGGATTCGTTCCGCGTGCCACATACGTGAGCGATGTTGTAAATCTCGGAAGTGTTTCGAATTACGGGACTATATCGTGGGCAAAACGCGCATTGGAATTGAGCAATGGAGAGTTGGTGGAACTTTCCGATGAAGGCACGACTACGGTCGCCGTTCGGATGAAAACGGGATTAGATGACAGCCCGCTTGTCTATTACAAGCGGGTGATTGATGAAAATACGCGTGCCGTGAGTCAGGTCGTGGTGCCCGAATCGGAATATAATTCGCTGCCTTCCGGAGAGAAAGGGAGCGTTGAAGAGGATACCGAGAACTGGAGCGCGTGGTCGTTGCCATTGACCTCGGGGCAACGTATTCCCCTTCCCAGTCCGCGTCCGTACTTCCAGCTACAGATCGTTATGGAAAGCCAGTCTGTTGCCCAGACGGTGCGTATTGATTCGCTCGTTATTGAGCATTCAATCCCACCGGCGGCAGCCGTGGTTGGCGAGATTTCACTTGCAGACGATCCAAACCCACCGGTTAATATCGGCGTTATCGACAAAGATGATGCCGTTGTCTTGCCTAGTATTGACGGTGGGGAAGAGGTCCTTTTTGCCTATGATATCCGTGCAACGATCTTGGCCCCTTCTGAAAATGGTTTTGATGCGTTGCGCATTGATACGCCAACGCCTGCCTCTTTTGTCGAGTTGCAGATGGGAAGTCCGCTACAAACCGTTCAGCCAGATCAGGTTATAGAGGAAGACAACGGCATTCAAATCGTCTTCACTGAGAATCGAATTGATTTTAACAACAACGTTCCTATGCGTGTGCTGTTTCGCGGTTCGGCTGTTGTGTTCGGCACCATCTTCACGGGGACGGTTTGGGATACGCAATCTGATATCCTCGGTCAGCCCGTTTTGGAAGGTGACGCGAATTTTGATGTATCGACCAACTCTTTACGCGTGGCACTGACCCAAGATTCTGTTGGGGAGATTGTTCGGGGGGTTGAGTTCTTGCCGCCTGTTTTTACGCCTAACGGCGACAATGCCAATGACAGGCTGGCAATCCGATATACCGTGATACAAATATCGGAACCAAGACCCGTGCGAGTTTCCATTTACGATTTGGCAGGCCGTCTGGTTCGCACATTAGTTGACCGCGAACAAGTTGGAGGCATTTATACGGAGGAATGGGACGGCAAAAATGGTTCAGGAGAGGCCGTTCCTCCGGGTAATTACTTGGTTGTTTTAGAAGTTAGCAGTGGTGTCGGTGATTTTGTTCGCGTCGGCTCGGTTGCCGTCGCCTACTGATGCTTCGAGCTTAGAAAACTAACGCAATACAAAAAGGGAGGGTCCCATCGTGAGGTGTTTGTTTCGCGCTTTTTTTGTTGCCGTTATCGGTATCGTCTTTTTGAACGATATCGCTTACGCACAGCGCCTCGGCTTCGTCACTGGGCGAGAGCCACATGGTGTGGATGTCTACGACATGGCGATGACGCCAGCGATGAGAAAGTGGCAATATCCGCAGAGCCTATACAACTTTTACCGTTGGACTGGTGAGGAATACAGCAATTACGCGCGCGAGAATTATGAGCGTTATGTCTCTACAGAATTGGAAGGTTTCCGCACCTATGATATGTACGGAAACTACATTACGCGTGGTTTCGAAATCTTCGATTGGACGATTGATAGCCCCACGACGTCGGGTAGTATTGTTCGCAAGGGGCCAAAGTATTCTTCGTGGTTTAGCAACATGGTCGTCTCTTCGATGTCTAAGGGGCAGTTTTACTCCTCGATGACGATCGGTGAAGCCATCCGCTCCACGCTGACCCCGCTGACCTTCTCAAAGCCCGCTTTTAACGGCGTCCAGTGGGATTTTGCATCTGATAAATATCAGACGACGATCGTCGCATCGCGACTGGCTTCTCCTGGAACGCGGATACAGTTTGAGAATTCTACAGGCCAGATCCTTGGTGATATGACCAATCTATTTGGTATTCATTCAAAGGTTCAGTTGGGCGATTTTTCCAATCTTGGCTTGACCTATCTAAATGTCTCAAATTTTGCGACGGGTCGTAAGTTGGGCGAGAACTCACTCAAGGGGGTGCTTACCGAAGCGCAAAATGGCGGAAACGTTGAGACCATCGTCTTGCGCCTATCCGACGATTCGCCCGAAGACGGAGATGGAGGTGCGCAGTTGTTTGCCGAGCGCATTATCATCAACGGAGTCGATCACCCCGAGATTGTGCCTTCACCCAGAGGGGGCGTTCGTCGCGCTGGTGTGATTGAGGCCGATGGTGCAGAGACGCTCGAGTTGACGTATAACATCTCACGGGATTTTCGCCAGCAGCCAGATGACCAGATCACCACGTTCCAAGAGATTCAGAAGATTGAGTTTGAACTGGTAATTGCCAATGACTATCGGATCGATATCACGTCGAACCTCCAGGTCAACAGCCAAGGTGAGCCGGTCTTTTTATTGGTCGAGCGCGCACACGGCAACGTCAGCGATGGTTCAAACCAGCGCTTTATTCGCTTTGAATACGGCTTACCTACGGGTAAAGACATTGTCGGCCTTAGCTTTGACATTGACGATGTAAAGGGTTTTAACTTGCGCTCAGAGGTTGCGATGAGTCGCGATTATCGCCGTTTTCCCAACCAAAACTTTCAGCAGCACGAACTCGCCGAAGAAGAGGGGATGGCTTATTATGTGACGGCTTCGCAGGACGCCTACCCGTGGTTTGCCTATGGCGAGATGTATCGCATGGAGCCAGAGTATAAAACCAACGCATTTATAACAGATGCGCGTGGTTTTGTCGATTATGAGCAGCCGGATCGCTACACGTTTGAGGCCGTAGACGACAACGATGATCAAGATCGCTTTCCCGACTGGAAGCGCCTGTGGCAAAACGGCGATTTTGCCTTTGGTGAGTCGCCTTTCGGAACCGGTGGTCAGGCCGATCCGCAGGTATTTCCCGGCTACGATGAAAACTCTGATTTTATTTCAGACTTTAATCAGAACTCCAACGGCTTACCCGACTTTTCTGAACCTTTTTTGCGCTATGGCGTCGATCCGCCCGAGTTTCTCTTTGGCGTTGATATGAATAACAATAATGTCATCGATCGCTTTGAAAACGATGTGTATGCGGACTATCCGTATCGTCAGGATCGCGACGGCTACAACATCTATGGTGGGGTACATCTGAGCGAGCACATCAAACTGACGGTTGGTCGCACCGGTATGGATGAGATCAGCAGCAAGCGCAAGGCGAAGATGAATTACGCAATTGCCACGGGCCAATGGAACTGGCCTGGCATTGACACCCGCGTTTTTCAGTATGTCCGATCGGTTGAAGATGATATTGCCGACGATGTGATTCAATGGGTCGATCCCGAAGGATTCACCGAAGTGATTGATCCGCTGATCACGCAGGATACTTTTGTTTACACTGGTTATCTGACCTTTGACTATCTGCGTTTGAAGAACCTGAATGTGTATAACAAGGTGAAATACGATTTCTTCAAACAGCGCGGTGAGCAAGCAGAGACGAAGAACGACCGTCTGTTTCTCGGTGTGATTAACAAAGTCGACTATCCGGTGCCGATCACGGACAACCTGTCTTTTTGGCCGCGTTGGAAAAGTATTTATCGTAAGATCAATCCGACTTTTAGCACGGATCTGGACATCACAGAGTGGTCCCAGTTTTATATGTTGACCTCCAAGTACTTTATTTTGCCGACGACCTTTTTGGAATACGGCGTTGAGTGGAACTTGTTTCGCAACTTGGAAGAGCGTCCAGAAATTCTCCCTCCGGGCTATGTCGACGACTTTACGGGAACTGTGCTCGCGGTACAGTTGTCCAACCGTTCAGCGTATCTAGGGTATTCACTAACGATGAATACTGGCTTTCGCTGGGAACGGCGCGCTTTTGAAGAGGCGACAGAAACAAACTCTCTTATCTTTATCCGCGTGTTTGCTGGTCTACAGCAGTAAACAGACCTCTACTAAGTTTTCCTGCCTTTCTTCGTCCGGCCTTCCCTTCGGAAGGTCGGACGTTTGTTATTGTCTACGGACCATTTGCGTGTATTTTCTTCTATATGAATAACCTGTCTAAAAATTTATTTTCGCTTGTCATTTTTGCAGTTCTCACTGCGTGTGGTCCAGAACAGCGCTACGAACTGAAGCCAATCACTCCTTCTGCTGTCCTCGAAGAGTACGAGCAACTCCCACGAACTGAATCGGCTGACTTCCAGTATGAACTTGGTTGGCTCTATTTACAAAACGGTCGAACGCGTGCCGCTGTAGAAATCTTTGAAGACCTGGTGACGCAGGTTCCCGATCAGGCTGACGCGCATTTTTATTTAGGGGTTGCCCTTGCTAAAGAGCACCTAAAGACGGAGGCAATCGCTGCCTTTAACAAAGCCCTTGATCTCCAGCCCGGGTTGGCCGACGCTCATTGGGCCTTAGCACTTCTCTTCAATGAACGCGGGGATGGCTTTGACGAGGCGCTGAAGTCTGCTGACAGCGGGCTAGCGCTGGCCCCCAATAGTGCGTACGGTCATTTCGTCCGTGGCTTTATTCTTTGTTCGAGGGGCGAGAATGATCGCGCAGAGGGTGAATTGGCACGGGCGATCGAATTGGACGATAGTGGTGCCCACGCGCACTACTATCTGGCGCTGATTTATCTACGGCGGCAGGATGATAAAAATGCTATCCAGGCAATGGAGCGCACGATAGCAGCCGACCCGTCTTATACCGAAGCATACTACAGTCTGGGAACGCTCTACGCACGTAGCGGCAGAGAAGACGACGGTCAGCGAATGATCGAACTCTTCCAACAGATGAGTAGCACGGATATGGAAGAGGATCATTACCGGCGGTTGCTTTATCGGAAAAGTCAGCCGGTAACAGGTAGCAAACGGGCGGCGGGCCATTTCAATTTGGGATTAGTCCTATTGAAACGGGGTGAACTCGAAGCCGCGCTGGCTCAGTTTCGCTCGGCTGTCGAAGCAGACCCCTCGTATCCAGAGGCCCATCATAATATCGGCGTGGTGCTCTCTCTCCAGGGACTCCATGACGAGGCTCTTGTCTATTTCAAAAAAGCTGTGGAACTGAATCCTGAATACGCACTGGCTCACAAAAACTTGGCTAACACCTATCTGGTACGAGGGGCATATCGGGAGGCAGAGATGTCTTTCAAACAGGCACTGTCTATTGAGGGGTCGATGATGGAAGCGCTCAATGGACTTGCTACGGCGCTGATTCAACAAGGTGACATAGAAGGGGGTAAAGCAGTTCGCCAACGAGCGGCGGAATGGGCTGCCAAAGGGGCTGATCAATGAGAAAGATAAGTTGGGCCGTGGTGTGTGCGCTGGTGACGGGGTGTGGTTCCCCATCTTCCGAAACAGACGAAGGAAGCTCGTCTGGTCTGCAGTTTTATGATGTTGCCGTAGAGTCGGGCATCGTTCATAAAATGGTTTCCGGGACTACGCAGAAAGAGCATATCGTCGAATGCAATACGGGTGGGACAGCGCTCTTCGACTTTGACGAGGACGGTGATCTGGACATTTTTATGGTGAATGGCTCGCGGTTGCAAGGTTTTCCGGCCGGTCAAGAGCCGCGCGCCGCGCTCTTTCGCAACGAGGGAAACTGGAAGTTTGTAAATGTCGGCGAAGAGGCCGGTATCGCACACATTGGTTGGGGAATGGGCGTTACGGTCGTCGATTATAATGCCGATGGCTACAGCGATGTTTATCTGTCGAACTTTGGTCCCAATGCGCTATATCACAACAACGGGGATGGGACATTTCAAAACGTGGCCGAAGAGCTTGGCGTCGATTTTTCTGGTTGGAGTTCAGCGGCCACCTTTGGCGATTACGACGGCGACGGGGATCTAGATTTTTATCTAACTAATTATATTGACTTCGATCCCGAATACGTGCCCTCAGATATGAGTTTTTGCAACTGGCGCGGTATCAATGTGTTCTACGGTCCTCGCGGCATGCCGGGAGAACCGGATCGACTCTATCGCAACGAGGGACGCGATGCAGGCTGGCGCTTTACGGATGCAACAGAAGCGTTTGGCTTAGAAGCCCACGATTATTATGGCTTTGCCGCGCTGGCAGGAGACTATGATAACGATGGTGATCTCGACATATATATAGCGAATGATTCAACGCCCAATTCACTCTACCGCAACGATGGGGGGCGCTTCGTTGACGTGGCGCTGATTACGGCTTCTGCTTATAGCGAAGATGGACGAGAGCAGGGGGGAATGGGTTTGGCCAGCAGTGATTACGATGGCGACGGCGACCTTGATCTTTTTGTGACAAACTTCTCGCACGACAACAATACGCTGTATCAAAATAACGGGCGCGGTTTTTTCAACGATGCCAGTTTTACTACGTCTCTGGGCAAAGAGAGCATCACCTACTTGGGATGGGGAACGGGCTTTTTTGATTACGATAACGACGGCGACGACGATCTTTTCGTAGCCAATGGCCACGTCTATCCTGCGGTCGATCAGCACGATTTGGGTACGACCTATGCCCAGCAAAACCAGGTGTTCGAAAATGAAGCCGGTGTTTTTACTGAGATGAGCGCTCATCGAGGTCCAGGCTTTGCCGTTAAAAAGTCGAGCAGAGGCCATGCTTTTGGCGACATGGACAACGATGGCGATCTCGACATTGTCGTCGTTAACATCGATGATACTCCCACGGTATTGCGCAACGATGGCGGCAATGCCAACCACTGGCTTTCAGTGCGTCTCTTGGGGGAAGGTGCAAACCGGCAGGCTGTCGGTGCCCGAGTCATCGCGCATGTAGGAACGCGGAATCAGTTACGCGAGGTGCGATCCGGCACTGGATATATTTCGCAGGACGATATGCGCTTGCACTTCGGCTTGGGAGCGGCTGCCCAGGTTGATTCGTTGACAATTCGCTGGACCGATGGGCGACAGGAACGCCTGTATGAAATTGCTGCCGACCAGATCGTTTCGATCGCTCCCGGCCGCGGTGTGGTCGAGTCGATCGGGGGCAAAGGCCCCTAATGCGGTGGGTAGTTGCCTGTGTCAGTACCTGTTTTTTCGTCGTAGGTGTAAGTGCGCAGAGCGCGGTGCAATTTGTCGATGTGGCGGCTCAATCAGGTATTGATTTTGTGCACGAAAACGGGGCACAGGGCATGCGTTATTTGCCTGAAACATATGGATCCGGGGTGGCATTTATCGATGTGGAAGGCGATGGCCATCTCGATATGTATTGGGTTAACGGTGGGCGGATACCCAACCTGACGGATGCACCATTTGCATATAATGCGCTGTATCGTAGCCAGGGAGATGGACGCTTTATCAGAGCCGGAACCGAAGTTGGGCTCGACGATACTGGCTATGGTATGGGGGCGGTAGTCGGTGACTACAATGCAGATGGGGCTCCTGACCTCTACGTGACCAATTTTGGCCCGAATGTGCTGTACAAAAACGATGGCACAGGTCATTTTACTGCAGAAAATCAGGGAGTAGAAGATGCTGGGTGGGGCACCAGTGCGGCATTCGGTGATGTCGATCTGGACGGCGATATAGATCTATTCGTCGGCAATTACGTTGAATACCCACTCGGGGAAGACCTAGTGCAATGTTGGGTGGGTAATAGCGATGAACGCCTGTATTGCGATCCCAGAAAATTTGCTGGGCAGATAGATCGCTTATACATAAACGCTGGAGCCGATGCAAACTGGACCTGGAGCGATGGGACGCTAGCGTGGGGTTTGGAAAGCGTCGAGGGCAAAGAGCTAGGCGTTATCTTTGGTGATTACGATAAAGACGGTGATCCAGACCTCTATTTGGCCAACGATATGACCCCTAATATGCTCTTTCGCAACGATGGTGCGCGTTTTGTAGAGCGCGGCTTGGCCAGTGGGACGAGTCTCAACGATGAAGGTAGCGTTGAAGCGGGTATGGGGGTCGATATGGGCGACGTCGATGGGGATGGATTACAAGATTTTTTTGTGACCAATTTTCAGTGGGAGAGCAATACGTTGTACCGCAATGCCGGTCACGGTTTCTTCCTAGATGCGACCGTGCCGAGTGGCGTGCAAAAAGCAAGTATGGCCTATCTGGGGTTTGGGGCGGGTTTTCTCGATTACGACAACGATGGCGACCTCGATATCTTTGTTGCCAACGGACACGTGTACGATAACGTAGAGAAAATTGATCACGCCAGCTCGTATCCCCAGTTAAACCAGTTACTCGAAAACAACGGTGAGGGGAAATTTCGCGATCGGCTTGATGTGGGACCAGGAATGGAGTTGGTGCAAGTTAGCCGCGGTGCAGCCTTTGCCGATTACGATAGCGATGGAGACGTCGATATTGCGGTAAATAACTCGGCCGGTCCTGCGGCTCTGCTGCGCAACGATGGCGGCAATGCCAACCATTGGTTGGGTATTTCTCTGAGGGGGCTGGGTGGAAATGTAGATGGATTGGGTGCCGTAATTGAAGTCGTCGTCGGTCAACGGCGCATGACCCGACAGGTGCGCTCAGGAGGCAGCTATTTGTCGTCACACGATATGCGTGCGCTCTTCGGTTTGGGAGCATCCATCCAGGCAGATCGGGTCGAGGTGCATTGGTCCTCTGGACAGCGCAGTGTGCTCGAAAGCGTGCCGGCGAATCAGTATGTACAAATTGAGGAGAGGTGAACGTGAAGTATGGTTTGATCTTTAGTGCTGCGCTGTTGGTTGCATGTGGCGCGGAAAATGAACCGTCCCAACGGCCACCGAGCATTTCGCTCAGTGCGCGCGATGTGCAGCAATTAACCGAACCGCAGGCCGTCGAAGAAGCGATGCGCAACCCGCGACTGCGCGCTCGGGCGCTGCTGGCACAGAGCAAGTATCACGAGGCGTTGGCCGCTTTTGAAGAGGCCCGACAGCAAAATCCTCAGTCGGGTGAAATCCTCATGGGGTTAGGGCGGACGCGGCTCGCACTTGGCGAGACGGATGAAGCGCGCAAGCTATACGAAATGGCCGTAGCGCTCGAACCAGACAAGCCGGCCCTTCAGGTGGGGCTAGGCATATTTCACCTGAAGTTCAATCGCTATGACGAGGCTGAATCGGCCTTTCTCGCTGCGTTGGGCATGGACTCGACCTATGTAGCTGCGCGGCGCAATTTAGCCGCCGTGTATAGCAAGCAGGGACGGTTGGCTGATTCTGCGCGCGAATATGAACGTGCGCTAGAACTTGTTCCAAACGATGTTAATACCCGGTTTAATCTGGGATTGGTCAACGTCCATCTCGGGCAATATGAGCTGGCGCAATCTCACCTTGAAAAGGTTGTGGCCGAAAAACCGGAGCATGCCCGAGCGCTCTTTGCCCTCGGTGAGGCGCTTTTAAATGCGGGCGATGATGTGCGGGCGCGCGCGTATTTCGAACGCACGCTGGCCGCTGATACCACCTATGCCCAAGCTCACGTGCAAATTGCACGTCTCGATATGCGCCAGGACGATCTGGCTGCGGCTTCCGAACGGTTGCGGCGCACTATTCTTATCGAACCAGGTATTGCCGAATCCTTTCGTTTACTGGGGCAGATTTACCTCCGGCAGGGCCGTCAGAGTGCAGGTGAGAAATCGCTTCAGGCCTATGAGAAAGTCAAGAGTGTCGAAAAGGATATAGAGCTTTTTCAGGAACGAGTGCGCAGTGATCCAGACGACGGGGAGGCGCATTTTAATTTGGGTTTTATCTACGGCCGATTGGGTTTTACAGGAGTGGCTCTACCTCACTATATACGTGCCGTAAGCATAAATCCTCGAAATATTCAAGCCCTCAACAACATGGGCAATATTTACTTCCGCACCGGCAATTTAGACCAAGCCGCTGCAGCGTACGAGCAAATTCTCAGTACCGATGCTCAGCACGTTCCGGCGATGACGCTGTTGGCGCAGGTCTATTTGGGACAGCAGCGAGCCGATGAGGCGATACCGGTGCTGAAACGAGCTGCATCGCTCGACGGCGACTGGGCGCCAGCTCATCAGGGGTTGGCCGAAGCGTACAAACAGATCGGAGAAGTTGCGCTTAGCGAGGAACATCGAGCCAAAGCGTACAAGTTAACGGAGGAAAATCAGCAATGAACTACAAGACGCGCACGATCGCCCCCACGCTCACTTCGATCGGCCTCGGTATCGTGGTCTCTTTACTGGCCGGCTGTGGGCAATCTGAACCGCCACCTGTCGTTCAGCGCGAAGTCGTTGGTAAAAAGGCGGTACCTGCAGAGGTCCTTGCCGTCGTCGGCGACGTGTTGATCGACAAGCGAGAATTGCGCGAGTACGAGACCGAAATACAGTCGGTCCACAAGTCGAATGCCGAAGGAGTCGGTCGTCACCGAGACCATTTGCTCAGCTTGATCGATGAAAAGCTGATTGTGCGCGAAGCCGAGCGCAGCGGATTGGGTGATGATCCGGAAATAAAGCAGTCGCTCCGCATGACGCTGCACAAGACCATGATTGAAACATATCTACATCAGACGGTTGGACAGAATATACTTATCACGGAGGATGAACTGCGGGAGAGTTTTGCCACACATCCGGCCCGTTTTGCTGTACGCGGTGCGCATATCTTGGTAGAGTCGCGTAGTTTGGCCGACTCGCTCTATGCCCTCATTGCGTCTGGAGCGCGTTCGTTTGAAGACTTAGCACGTGCCCATTCGATTGACGATAGTACGGCTTCTAAAGGTGGCCACTTTGATACATATTACGCATTTGATCGCGTATCGGATCAGATTTACCGCGAAGTGTTCTCTATGGAACCGGGGCACGTCAGCGAGCCGTTTCGCACGGCTCAAGGATGGGAATTGGCCAAGGTCGTAGACAAAAAGCTGCTACCCTATGAGAAATATCGGACGGTTATTCAACGGTCAACGATGATGGCAAAATTCAACCGACTGAAGCAGGAGCACGTCGATAGTCTCCAATATCGCCTAAACCTACGCGTCGATTCAGAAAAATTACGGATCTTTCTCGATGCCTGGAACAAGTCGCCTGGTAGCCCCGATTTGTCGCCGGACCTCTTTGCCGCCCCGCTCTATACATTTGACGGAGGGGGTATTACGCTTGAACAAGCTATGTATGTCCTGATAAATACCCGCTTAAAGGATGCCACGGTAGATAGTGCACTGGTAGATCAGCGCATACGGACCAAGGCGGCTCCCGACCTATTGTTGGTTGAAATTGCGCAGAGAGAAGGGTTTGCCGAGAATGCCAGCGTACAGCGTCGCATCGCAAATGAGCGAGATCGCAAGCTGTTGGAGCGTTGGTGGATGGATGAAATGGAGAAGGCCGTAGAGGTCGATGAAGCGGATGCACGGGCGCATTACGATGCCCATCCCGAACGCTATAAAATACCTGAAGAGATTGTTTTTCAAGAGATTATGGTAGATGATAAGGTATTGGCCGATTCGCTTTTACAGGCCATTCGCCAGGGGGCTGATATGGGTGATTTGGCCACGCGCTACAGTATACGTCGCTATGCCGATGAAAACGGCGGTCTCTATGCGATGCGTGCCTTTGAGCGCATGGTTTATAAAGAGCTGATGGATGCGGCCGTTAACGCACCGGCCGACGAGTTGCTGGGACCAATTGAACTGAAGGAGCCCATTCCCTCCTCGCTGCGCAAGCCACGTACTCTGAAGGTGGCCTACTCAATATTCAAGGTGTTAGAACGCCTGCCGGAACGCGTGCAAACCTTTGAAGTTGGTAGAGACAAGGCAATCTTTTATGCACGGCAGGCCAAACAGCAGCAACGCGTGGAAGAATTAACCGCCGAATTGCGCAGCAGGCACGTGGCTGACTGGGGTATAAACGACGATGTGCTTGCCGAATATGCTGCTGCAGTCTCTTCTACCAGGTAGCGCTATCTTATTGCAAATAGGGGGGTATGGAGTTATTTTGTTGGAATAAAATTGACTTTTCCAACGCATTGAGCCGTAGTAATTAGGCCACTTCGTAAATAGAATACGCGTAAGGAGTGAAAACATGGGGTCAATCGCGAGGCATTGGTTCGTTGTTGTCGCGTCGGTTGGATTTGCTACTGCTACTCAGGCGGAAATTACGCTGTGGCAAATGGGCGGCGATGGACTTCCTTGGGCTGATAACGACTCGGCGCAGGTGATGATCGACTTTGAGGCTGCACCGACTTCAATTCAGCCAAAGTTTGTGACCTCTGACTCTACGGTCTTCATTTTTCTTGATGATTGGTCGCCCAAGAAAAACCCCGATGAGTTGGGCTTTGTCGACGGTGAGCGGCCCCGGGCTTGGAAAGGGTGCTGTGGAACGAGCTCTACGGTGGACAATGCGCTTAACCTCATTGACGGGACGGGGCTAACCTACAATCCCACAACGAGTAACAGTATTTCCAGTGAATATTATACGATCGACTTAGGCGTTCCTGTGCCGCTTTTTCGCTTTGCTATGAGGACGCCAGATGCTGGATTTTATCGTTCGGATGGCACGCCATTAGATCAAGATGCTATACCTGCCTTCGAAGTATCTATCGCACCTGATACGAACAACGATGTGCTGAATACTTCGAGCCCCATTGGAGAAATTATCACCGAAGCTCGCGAGAATGCTCGGCCCATTATCTTTGCCGATTTTCCTAAGCAGTATGTGCGCTATGTCCGCTACAAGCGCCTGGATTCGATCCTTGATGCCAATGCAATATCCGATAATACTGGAGGGACCGCGCGAAAGGGCACGGTGGGCGAATTCTCCCTTTACGGCGAGGGATTACCGCGCAGAGCAAACTACAAGTCGAAAATTATAGACATTGGCACTGTCGTAAACTTTGGCCGGCTGTTCTGGAAGATTACCCCCATGCGGCTCGTCGATGGAGTCGCCGTTGAAGCACCTGATGCCAACGTGTGGGCCGAGGTGGAGGCGCGGACGGGCGTAGATCCTGTCCCCGATATCTATTACGAGTACACCGACATGGGCACGCGCGTCGTCGTCGAACAGGAGCGCTACCAGAATGTCCTCAAAAACCAGACTAGTAATGTGACCAATTCAGATGGACTAGGTGGATCTGTTACGCTTTCTGTCCGTCCAAAACCTGGGATTCGCGCCGGCATTGAATCCGATACGGAAAATTGGACCTTTTGGTCGTTCCCCACTACTGAATCTGGCAATCTGTTAAATTTAAACCGGGGTTCCTTTATTCAGCTCAAGATCGTTTTACACAGCGAACGTTTTGACGAGTTTGCTCGTCTCGATTCACTGTGGATCGAAACTTCGCCGATCTTGGCGACCCGCGTTATCGGCGAGGTTGCCCGCCTAGATGAGCCAAACCCGCTGCGCGGTGTGGCCGAGGTCAATATGGGCGAAAAGACAGATTTTATATACGAAATCCAGGCTGAATTCGGCATCGGAGAACCCGGTTTCAATGGATTGCGTATACAAACCGGGAGCGAAGAGGCCGAGTTTAAGGGTATGCTGATAGACGGTCAGCCCGTTGATCCTGCTCGAGTCTCGCTTGAGGGCTCTGATATCGTTATCGAGTTGGCCGATCGGATCACCCGGACGCGGAACCCCAGCATTCAAATACAATTTGCGGCTGAGGTCTTCGATTTTGCTCGGACTTTTAGCGGAGAAGTATACAATATAGGAAGCGTGGACCTGCCGCAGCCGGTAGAAGGAGGCGATGCGAGTGAGGCGGTTAGCACAAACGGTCTACGCGTATTGGCCTCCTCAAGCGATGCGCCGAATTTGGTGCAGGACTTGAGTTTCTCTTCCGAGGTGGTGACGCCCAATGGGGACGGAATCAACGACGAACTGCGAATTTCTTATGAGCTTTACGGTCTGCCACAGGGCGTGCCCGTGCAAATTGAAGTATTTTCACTTGATGGTCGTCGCGTAGCCCAAGTTGCTCAGGGAATTCAGGGCTCTGGGCCTCAGGTGCTGAGTTGGGATGGGCGGGACGAACGCGGCGCAGCCCTTGCCCCCGGTATGTATCTGCTCGGCATTGGAATACAGGCCGAAAAGCAAAGTGATTTACAAATACGCCCGATCGGGGTCGTTTACTAACAATGTTTGCATATGAAACCGAAGTCAACTCGGACTGTGCTGGTGAGTTTACGAATCAGCCCCATGATTGTTTTGTGTACGGCCCGCTGTATGTTCATCAATAACAAGTTCTGCCTCCATGTGTTCCGTGGAGTACTACGTTAGACAACGAGGAGTGTGATCCAACCATGCCAATAAACAGAAATTTGCTCGCCTTTTGCGGTGTTTTGTTGTTGATGGGTGGGGTTCTGCCAACGGGCGCCGATCGGATCTCGTTTGATGACCCGGCTTCGTGGACCCGTACGTGGGAAATGAAGCCCGGCATCACGGTCTTCGACGAAGAGGGGCATCTGGGGCTGGTCAAATTTCGCAAAGATATTAATGCGACGCAGGACGCACACCTATTTACGCACCCTTCAAACGAGCGTGGAGATGTGAGCGGAGGCATCTGGTCTGCTTTGAGCAATGAGCGCGATGCCCCCATGCTGATCGACGGCGATCCCCTGACATATTGGAAACCGGACGGTGCCGATGCCGTCGAACAGTGGATAGTTCAAATTGATCTGGGGCGTGCGGTGTTGGTTAAGGAAATTCGCCTTCATTTTCCGAACGAAGAGGGTGCGCGTCCTTTTCGACAATTCAGCGTTTTTACTGCAACGGGTGCCCACGTCTCTGCCAAAGATGACGTATTTCGCTTTAATCCGGTGTATCGCACAACACAGCCCAATAGCGATGAAATGGTGACGTTTGGTTTTCGGCCAGCTGAAGAGGACACCGTACACGTGCTCGAAGCGCTGAGCGCTGAGCGGCAGTCGCTGGCCGTCGCAATGGGGCGAACCCAGCGCGATGTACAGGGCATGGTTGGTGACGAAGAAGCGGCCGCCGTAAACTCCGAATGGCAAATGATCCAATTCATTCGCTTTATCGTCGAGGAGCACCAACTCGATGGCGCGCTTGCTGAGATCGAGGTCATTTCCATTGGTGACAATATAAGTCTGGGATCCGAGCTGCGAGGAGGTTCGTATACAAACGGTTCACGTGCTACGGATCCGCTCTACTGGCTAGACGGTAATTTGAATACCTATGGCGTGGTTGAGGTGCATCAGCAGTTTACTGAGTCGCGTGGTACAGCCTATGAAGGTGGTTTGTGGTGGCAGGTCGACTTGGGTGTGACCTATTGGATTGACGACGCATTCATGTACTGGCAAAAGGCCGGTGAGCGTTTGGCTACCTTCAGTCTGGGAACCAATAATGCCGGAACAGGATACACGTTCTTTGCTTCGGACGGCACGCGTACACTGTCGGGTGATTACGATTATTCGGAGTGGATCTTCCAGCCTGAGTGGACGAACGTGCGTGAGCAGTATAAGCGCCATTATCGCTATCTTTTTAATCCGCGCAAGGTGCGCCATATCTTCTGGTTGGCGCTTCACGACTTGGGTTGGCGCGCACACCCAATGGAATTTCACATGTATTCACCGGGCTATCCGGCCGAAGTTATCTTACGCTCCGATTTTATCAACCTGGGCGAGTTGGCCGGAGACGGTCAGCCCAAGGTGATAAAGGCGGTCCATTGGGATGCCGATTTGCCGCCAGGTGCCCGCATTGAACTGCGCACTCGCTCGGGTAACGAACAGGGCGAAGAATACACGTTCCGCAATAAAATCGGTGAGGTTGTAACCGAAGAAAAATGGAATAGTTCTCCCAAAGTCTTACGCGGTCCAGTGGATACGACGGTTGTTGTGGGCGAAGACTGGAGTCAGTGGAGCAATGAATATAAGTTTTCCGGTGAGGCTTTTCAGTCGGACAGTCCTCGGCGCTATGTCCAGCTCGAACTGATTATGGCAACAGAGGACTATGAGGTCGCGCCTCTTATTCGCTCTGTTTCGTTGGAATATGTCGATGCACTCGTACACGGTGCGCGCGGTAGTATTCTGCCGCGCACGGCTAAACCGAACGAAGACACCCGTTTCTCCTATACGCTGTGGCCGGAAGTGCGCAGTGGAAACAAAGGATTTGATCAACTGCGCTTTGTCGTGCCAGACTTGTTATCAATAGACGATTTGGCTATTTCGGTGGCGGACCGTCTCGTCGAACCGTTAGCATCGGAAATTATCGGTGATTCCCTCCTGGTTTCACTGCCCGAGACGGTGATGGGGGATTCGGTTACGGTCGGTTTTACTACGCGGTTGGTGCAAAATGCATCTGTCGTTGACCTAGACCTTGGCTCAAGTGAAACACCTGGCTTATGGCAAGACGTAGAGCCGGCCTCTCGCCGTTCTAACGTGGTGCTCCTACCGGACCTTGCATCCAGTGACCGACTGATTGACGACCTAAAAGTCTCAAATCCCGCCTTTACGCCCAACGGCGACGGTGTGAACGATCAGCTGGAACTCAGCTTTGTGCTGCTGAAGGCCGATGCCATTGAGCCGCAGGTAGAAATTCTCGATATGTCGGGTCGCACCATTGCTCAGCTTTCTGGGCGTGCAAATGGTCCGGTACGGCATTTTAGCTGGGATGGTCGCCATGACTCGGGCCAGCAGGTCGCACCAGGGGTTTATCTATATCGCATCGACACCAATACCGATGCCGGCCAGACCCAGCAGGTTCGAACCATATCGGTTGCTTACTAACGCCTATTTACGCATTGTTTATTGCGCTCGAACGTGGGGGGATCGTTACTTTTTTGAAGTAGCATCCCCCCTTTGTATGTCTCGGGTTCAGTAATTATTCCCTGCCCAAGTTGTTTGAAAGTGGTCAACTTTTATTGTACATTGTAGGTTAGGTGGGTGAAGTCCCTAGGCCGCTATTTCTGGGTATTGATGAGGTATTATCGCGTAAAAAATGACGAAATTAAAAGAATCTTTGGAACAATGCGCAGTGAGGAGGCCGTTGTGGGAGGAATAACCAAATACCATCGGGTATTGCGACTGGTAAGGCGCACGACGCTCGCATTGAGCGCAATAGGCATCTGCGCTACGACGCCAAACAGTCACGGCGAAATATACACGCTTGATTCGGCAGCAAAGTGGCAGTCGTGGGATATGCCGCGCGGTACAATCCGCCTTTTGGACGGCGGCCGACTCGAGATGGTGAAGTTCAACAAGTCAATCAACGCCGTAGCTAATGCAGGGGACTTTATTCACCCGACGCAGAAGCGTGGAGATGTCTCGGGGGGGATTTGGCGCGCAGGAAGTAATATAGCCGATGCCGATTTGATTATAGACGGCGATGCGGAAACCTACTGGCGTCCGTCTGAAAGCGATCAACTCGTCGATTGGTCTATAGATATCGATTTGGGGCGTCCTGTTCTGGCTCGTGAAATCAATCTGACGTTTCCCTCACCAGCGGGTGGTATTAAGCCGCTTGTCCAGTTTAGCGTCTACATTTCTACGGGGAGTAGGATCCAGGCGCAGGACGACGTTTTTCGCTATCGAAAAGTCTTTCAAACGACCAAGCCCAATACTGAAACACAGATAACAATCCCGATGGTGGGTGATGTCCTCGATACCACGCGAGTTATCGACCCCGGACTCGATTATGATATGCTCGCCGAGCAAGAGTACCGCGTCGTGCGGTTTATACGCGTAGTCGTCGACGAAAAATCATCGGGGGCCGCTCTAAGCGAGGTGGCTGTAATTTCTGCTGGGGACAATATCAGCCTCGGAGTCCTCGAACGAGGGGGCGCGTTTGACTTTGGGTTGTTGGCACGTGATCCGCAGAACATGTTTGACGGGAATATGGATACTTTTGCCGTTATCGTGACCTCTGGTGGGACCAAGGGGGGATGGCGTGAAGGCGGCATGTGGTGGCAGGTTGATCTGGGGGCTCAGTTTTGGCTCGATGAAATTTTCATGTATTTCCAAGACCGAGGGGAAGCGCTATCCAGCTTTCTGTTTGAGGGTCTGCACCATGGACGAGGATTTAACATTCTCATTTCAGACGGGCGGCGCACAACCGGTGGCGAACTAGACTATGATCAACTGCTGCGCGAGGAGATTGCCATTGATGCTGCCCTGGCTCGTGACCGCCAAGTCCGCCACATGCGCTATCTCTTTGCGCCGCGTAAGGTCCGCTATCTCTTTTGGCACGGGCACGAAGACAATGGTTGGTTTTCCAAGCCGATGGAGTTTATGCTCTTTTCTCCGGGTTATCCGGCAGAAATCGCCTTGCGATCGGGATTCATTGATCTAGGGGCACTCAGCGGTGACGGGCGTCCTAAAGCGATTCGCTCTCTGCTGTGGGATGCCGAACTTCCACCGCAAACCAAACTGAGACTGCGCTCGCGTTCAGGCAACACGCTGGGCGAGGTATATACCTACTACGACCGAACGGGCGTTGAAACGACCGAACTGAAATGGACCAACGCGCCCAAAGTGCTACGGGGCAAAGTAGATACCACTGTAGTAACAGGCTCTGACTGGGGAGAGTGGAGTAACTTCTATCAGTTTTCCGGTGAGTCCTTTCAATCGGAAACGCCGCGTCGCTACATCCAGCTTGAGCTAATTATGTCGACGGATGATCCCAATGTAGCTCCGGTGTTGGATCAACTCGCTATTGAGTTTGAGGACGCACTGGTGCAAAAGGCCGTTGGTCGCGTGTTACCTCGGCAGGTCGGTGTAAACGAGGATACGCGTTTTTCCTATACGCTGTGGCCGACGGCGGACAATCAGGATTCAGGTTTTGATCGCCTGCGTCTCCTTATGCCTGGGGCTGCCCAAGAAGACCTAACGGTGCGTATTGACGGAGTAGAGCAGCGTCCCACTGAAATAATTAACACCGACTCGCTGCTGACGCTGACGCTTCCCGAACGCGTTTTCGGCGATTCCGTCGTCGTGGAGTTCACGACTCGCGTGATAGAAAACGCTACGCTTTTCACCGCCGATGTGGGGGATAGCGAGCGTCCCGGACTGTGGCAGACGGTCGAAGAAGTTGAACGCCAGGCCAATATTGTCTATTTGCCCGACGTGGTTTCCAACGACGTGCTCATCGGCGATTTGTCTATTGCGCCGGGGGGCTTTACGCCCAACGGCGATGGGATCAACGACGAAGTCGAGATCCGCTTTGCCGTATTCAAGATTGATCAGCCTGAGCCTACCGTGACGATCCGCGACTTAACTGGACGCCGCATCGCGGAACTAGCCCAACATTCCACTGGGGCAGCGCAGCACTATCGCTGGGATGGGCGGATGAACGATGGGCAACTCGCCTCGCCGGGAGTATACCTATGCGAAATTAGCCTGGGTGCAGCTTCGGGCAATGACACGGTCGTGCGCACCCTCTCCGTAGCCTATTGAGGAGTCATTTACCTATGACGGAAGTGTTGGCCGCTCATCGGGACCAAAAGTGGATTATTTCCCCCCGTGCCGATTTGCTGTTCTTTGTCGGCACCCCACTGCTCTGCTTGGTGCCGATGATGGCGCTGCGATCGGTTTTTGACTCGCAGACGATTCTATTTTTCATAATGTCGTTTTTCGCCATGGGTCATCACCTGCCCGGTTTTATGCGTGCCTATGGTGACCCCGAACTGTTTACGACATTTAAAGAAAAGTTCCTCGTTGCTCCCGTCATCGTCCTACTCGTAGTCGCACTTGCCCAATTCCATACGCTACACGGTCTGTTTCTCATGGTTCTGCTGTGGGAAATATGGCATCTCTTTATGCAGCATTATGGGATCATGCGCATATACGATGGCAAAAACAAAATCTTTGCTAAGTGGAACGCGCGCTGGGATTGGCTGCTAACGATGGCTGCTTTTGTCACAGTTGTAGTCTACAGCCCCGAGTATTTCTACCGCATTCTCGACCACAATCAAAACGTGGGCCTGCCGCTGCTGAGCATAGAACAGACGCTGATGTTCAAACAGATGCTGCTCTATGTGACTCTGGCCATCGGCATCTGCTATCTTGGAAACCTTGGGTGGCGGGTTGCGACAGGACAGAAGGTTAGTTTTCCTAAAGTCGCCGTAATGGGAACGACGATCTTTCTCATTTATTTTGGCTGGATTTATATCAAGGATCTAACCATTGGTTATGCGGCCTTTGCTGCTTTTCACGATATCCAATACTTCGCGATTGTGTGGGTGTATAACAACAATTTGGTCAATCGCCAAGAGAAGACTTCGCGGCTGCTAAGAGCCTTTTTTACTAGCCGTTCGATACCGATTCTCGTTGGATATGTAGCTATATGCTTTATCTATGGGACCGTAAACTACAGTCTGAACTGGTTTGATAGAGCAACTTGGATAAAAGCAGTAGAAGTGTTGGTTATCACGTCTACGTTGTTGCACTATTATTTTGACGGTTTTATTTGGAAAATGCGCGACCGCAGGAATCAGGCCAACTTGGAGATTGCCGGCGAGTCGGGATGGGACAAAATCGGGGCACGTGCGGCCGTAAGTGGTATGGTGGAACGGTTTGGTGGGTATTTTCGCGAGACTGGAAGGCAACTGCTCTATTTTGCACTGCCTGTTTTCCTTCTGTCGGCTGTCCAACTCTATTGGCACGCCGATGAGGTCGAGGCGCGGGATGCGATGGTCGAGCTCTTTCCCGAACTACCCGGTGCGCATAACGATCGCGGCGTGTTGTATTCGCGTATTGGTGACTGGGAAGAGGCTAGTGCATCCTATCGGAGGGCTATTGAACTCGATCCGAATGGACATGAAGCCTTAAAGAATATGGGCGTGGTTTACGCGCGGCATGGCCAGCTTGAAGAGGCACACGAATACTATAGTCGAGCGCTTGAAGTTAAACCAAAGTTTGTTGAAGCTCTCAATGCGCAGGGACTGATACTCTTGGAGCGGGGCGAGTTTGAAAAGGCTCAGGAACAGTTCCTTCGCGCCGTGGGTGAGTTTGACTATGCCCCTGCTTATAACAACTTGGGAACGGTCTATCTGCGTAGAGAAGTGTACCGTGAGGCAATCAACGCCTATCAAAAAGCAGTCGAATTAGACGAGTATAACGCGGTCCATCACTATAACCTGGGGCTCGCTCTTCAAAAGGCCGAACAAAATGTACAGGCCGTGGTGTCTTTCCAACGGGCGATTGATTTGGCTCCCAGCTATAGCAAAGCCTACCTCAGCAAGGCGCTGTCTTTCCAGCGCATTGGTGAGATGCCCAAAGCGCGACAGGCCCTCGAAAGTTTACTTGTGGTGGATCCTCAGAATGCGGCGGCTGTACGGTTACTCCGTCGCATGTAATGATCGGGTCCATCTCATCTATTTGCAGGGCCTGCTTGCTGGCCGTCACTTGCTGGGCGATGGTGGGATGTCAGCCGGGTGTTGCTCCTTCCAACCGCGCAATGGCCGATCGTCTGCAGAAATTGGCCGAAGAGGCTGATCCACTAAAGAATAGCTATCTCAGCCGCGGGCGGGTGACCGCAATGCGTTCTCAGCCCATGCCCGAACAGCCCATTCAGCAGATATCCCACCAAATTAGACTCGCCAAAGAATCGCTCCAAGCTGGCCTGAGTCAGGAGGCGGCCGATCGCCTCAGTGAACTCGTCCAACTCGCACCGCGCTACGGAATTCGCACCAATCCAAGTTTGCGCAATATGCTAGCCTTGGCCTACCTGCGTCTTGGGGAACAGCAAAACTGTATAGAGGGCCATAATATCGAGTCGTGCTTGCTGCCTATTAGCCGAGCAGGAGTGTACCAAAGACCGGAAGGCTCTCGGCGCGCTGCCGCTCTATACGAGGCGATGGTCGAGTCCGATCCGACCGATTTAGAATCGCGTTGGTTGCTCAATATTGCCCATATGACCCTGGGGCAATACCCCGATGGTGTTCCCGCTGGCGCATTAATTCCACCTGCTTCTTTTGTTTCTAAACAGTCCGTGGGGCATTTCCAGGATCGTGCTATGGCTACGGGCGTAGGCGTCGTCGGTCTGGCCGGCGGGGCTGTAGTCGAAGACTTTACGGGAGATGGGTTGCTCGATATCGCTGCTTCTTCCTGGGATTTGCAGGGGCCACTGCGCTTTTTTCGCAATGCGGGCGACGGACGCTTTGAGGATGCGACGCAGGAAGCAGGGTTGACTGGGTTGTATGGTGGGCTCAATGTCCGCCAGGTCGATTATAATAACGATGGCCGATTCGATCTTTTTGTGCTCCGTGGGGCTTGGTTTGGTGAACAGGGTTTACATCCCAATTCGCTGCTGCGGAATGAGGGTGATGGCACCTTTGTCGATGTGACCGAGGAGGCTGGTTTACTCAGTCTGCATCCTACGCAAACGGCGGCATGGGCTGATTTTAACAACGATGGTTGGGTTGATGTATTTATCGGCAATGAATCTGCGCGGGGAAAAGAAACGCCTTTTCTCGGCGATGAAGCAGGTAAAAACGGTCAGCACCCGTGCGAACTCTATCTCAATCGCGGTGATGGCACCTTTGTCGATGTTGCCCGTCGGGCCAATGCGGACGTGGTTGGATTTGTTAAGGGCGTTAGCTGGGGTGACATCGATAACGACGGCTTTATGGACATCTATATTTCCCGTCTCCGCGCCTCCAACATGCTGTTGAAGAATATGGGACCGGATGAGGGCGGCGTGCCGCGCTTTGTCGACGTGACGGAAAGCGCAGGTGTAGGCGAGCCGATATACAGCTTTCCCACCTGGTTTTGGGATTTTGATAACGATGGGTTTGAAGACATCTTTGTCGCAGGCTACCGCGCAGAAAGCGGCGATATTGCCGCAGAATATTTGGGGTTACCTCATGGAGCCGAACGGCCTCGGCTCTATCGCAACAACGGGGACGGCACCTTCCAAGATGTCGCCGCTCAACGTGGACTAGATAAGATCCTCTATGCGATGGGGTGTAATTTCGGTGATCTCGACAACGATGGGTGGCTCGATTTTTACGTAGGTACGGGTGATCCGAATTTTCGTCTCCTAATACCGAACCGGATGTTTCGCAACGACGCGGGGCGCTTTGTCGAGGTGAGCACATCGGGTGGCTTTGCCCATTTGCAAAAGGGGCATGGTGTTGGGTTTGGTGACGTCGATAACGACGGTGATCAGGATATTTACGCGGTGATGGGGGGCGCCTATGCCGGCGATCAAGCCGCCAACGTGCTATTTGAAAATCCGGGGCAGGACAACCACTGGATTAAATTGGAATTACTCGGCGTAGAGAGCAATCGCCGGGCCGTTGGGGCACGGGTTCAGCTTCAACTGGGGGAGCGCTCCGTTTATTCGCGAGTGGGTCCAGGCGCTAGCTTTGGCGCGAATCCCTACCGGCGCGAACTAGGACTGGGTTCGGCTCAGTGGATCGATCAACTGAGAGTTCGTTGGCCTTCGGGCAGGGAACAGGTCTTTACACAGGTGGAGGGGGATCGGGTCTATCGCCTTGAAGAAGGCGGACAGTTGCAACGCCTTGACTGGCCCACCATTCAACTGGCCGGTCACGCGGGGCATTAGCGGGGCGATCCGGCTTCCCGGATCGCCCCAATGCGTTCTTACTTAAGTAGCGTAAGCTGGCGCGATTCCTGATGGGAAGGGGTCGTGAGACGGTAAATGTACACTCCGCTCGCGGCAGGAATGCCTCCATCGGTCTGCCCGTCCCACTGCAGGCGATAGCGTCCCGGTTTTTGCTGGGCATCGACCAGCGTGCGGACCTTCTGTCCCAATACGTCGTATATCGCCAGATGCACGGCACCGCGAACGTCGAGGTTATACTCGATGGTCGTGCTGGGATTAAAGGGGTTTGGGTAGTTCTGTCCCAAGGCGGATCGTTCCGGCAGAGCCGCGCCAGCCACTTCCTCGACCGCCGTTCGCTCTTCGGCGGGTAAAATTACTTCCCATAGTCCACGCGTGTTACCCCATTCTATGACATAAATCCGATTGCCGACGATCTCTGCGTCAATGGGGCTGTCGAAACCACCTACTAAACGAGTAATCCGTGCCTGATAGTTGTCTCCGCTCGGGGTTTTTTCCAAATCGATATGCAGCAAGTCCTGGTCTGGATCGCCAAACGAGTTAATTAGGTTGGCGATACTGCCGCCAATGCGCAGCACAAAGCCCGATCCCTGAAAGGGGGGAGCCATGGCTTGGGCGTTGTCGAACACGAGGCCCAGCGGCGAACTGTGTGCCGTCAGGGTATACACCTGCTCGCCGCTATCACTGGCATCTACGACCTGTCCATCAAGGGTGCGATAGCTGTTGGCGTCGGGACCTAGGTTGATAATGGGTTCGGCAAACTGCACGCCGGCCGGCGGCGGTGGATAGGTCGGATCATTATAAAAGAGATTGTTCTGCTTGGCCCAAGAGCTGTTTTGCAGCAGCGGGTCGTTGTTCGGATCGTAGTCGGCAAAGCGCTGCGGGTTGTCGTAATTGCCCATGCGCCAGGGGAAGCCATAGTGAAGTCCGGGGCGAACCCAGTTGATCTCGTCGGACATATCCCAGTCGGGCCCGTTGTCGACGGAAAATAACTCACCCTCCGGGCCAAAGCTTAGGTCAAATGCGTTGCGATGGCCGTCGGAAAAGAGAAATCCCGATGCGGCGAGTGCATCGCCATCGGCGGGGATGACCAGATTCTCGCCGTTGGTCGGAATGCGCAGGATCGCCGAGGTGAGGGGGGCCTCTCTCAAGTCGGGATAGCTCCCGTTCATTTCGGCCAGTTCGCCGTGCTCGGTGCGCGAACCGCTGTTGACGAAAACATTCTGCCCGCTTGGATCAACAGCAATGCCCGGATGAAAGTGATTAAATGCACCGACGTCCCCTCGGGGAATGGGTTCGGTATGGGCGAGCTCTCGCCATATGTGACCGCCCGTGGCTGGATCGAACTGGCCTTTGGCAATAACGATACTATTGGTGTTGCGCTGGCTGCGATTGCCGCCGACGTAGATTGAGCCATCGGGGCCGATGGCCAATCCCTGCGTATCGTTGAGACCATGGTCTGCGCTGGAATACAGGCGCGCTATCGTCGGGGCATTTGCTCGGGCTATATCGAGGCCGATATAAAAGACGCCGTTGGCATCGATAAAGAGCGAACCAACAAAGGGAATATCAAAATCGGCCGCGCCAGCAACGACGGTGCGCGGCAGAATAAGTAGCGTGTTCTCATCGGTATTGAGCACATACAGCTTACCGTCGATTGGATTGGTTCCGCTCCGTGCTCCGTTGGCCACGGCCTCGCGCAGCGCCGCTGCGGGTACATCGGCGGGTAGTTCGCCGTTGAGGTCGAAATGAGTCCAGCTAAAGGTGCCGTTGGCATCCTGGACGCCGCGGGCGATGCGCTGGGCAACCTGCTGACCGGGCGGTGGCATAAAGATACGCGAGATGTCGCCCTGGGCGCTTAGAATGTAAAGCGTCTGGTTGTTAGGGTCCTTTGCTATGCGCATCGTTCGCTCGGGGACGGTGAGCAGCTTGTTGACCTGAATATTGTCTTGGAGGATGCGCGGTTGCGCGGGGGCCATATGGGGCAGGAACAGGATTCCGGCCAAAGCCACCGCTCGAGTGAGAGCATTGAGCTGCATATCGGGTCCTCGTCAGTAAAGGGTGAGGGGTGAGATTATTTTAACAGCAGCAGGCGGCGCGTTTGCATGCCGTGTGTCGTCTGCAATCGGTAAAAGTATACGCCGCTGGCGACGGGACGGCCGACGTTATCTAGGGCGTCCCAATGTAGGGTGTAACGACCGGCACCGTGTGCCGCATCGACGAGCGTTCGAACGCGTCGACCCGTCGTATCGAAGATGGACAAGTTGACGTTCGATGGGGATGGCAAACTAAAAACGATCGACGTGCCCGCATTAAATGGATTGGGAAAATTTTGTTCTAAGTCAAAGTGAACGGGCGTAGATTGCTGATCTGTGACATGCGTGGGCGTTTCCATGCCGTCGATCCAGCGCCGTAGGATATCGGTGCCTGCATGATCTAGCATGCTGGTCGCCAAGGGCGGCATGCGAAACGAGCTAAAGTTTTGCGTGCGCAGGAAGAGCGTGGAACCGTTGGCATTGCCGGGTAGAATTATACGCGCACTTTCCGGTTCGGCATCGAGGCGACCCAGCGAGGGGGAAATGCCTACGGTGCGCGAAGCATTGGTGGGCGTATCAAAGCGCACGTCGAAATCCGCTCGGTCGACTCCGTTGGGGCGATGGCAGTGGGAGCAGTTGGCCGCTAAATAGGCACGAGCGCGCAGTTCAATGGGTTTGCTTTCGTCAAGAGGATTGGGCCAGCTCGGAAGATCGGCTAACTGGTCGCTGATATCTTCTGTGAAAAAGCCGATGTTGTTCAGTGCGCGCAGCTGGTTATCGCTGACGTCGCCGTAGGTAAATGAACCGTTGAGCTGTCCGGTGCGTGCGCCTAGGGCGCGGCCAGCCGCTTCGCGGTGGCAGAACGTGCAGTCGCCCGGACCAGGAAAGAAATAGCGCTGTTCAGAGTAGCCGTCTGGAGCCTCTGCGTCGACGATAAAAAAATTGGAATAGTCGCTCTCGCCGAGCAGGTGAGCTTCCGAGCCATCTTCGTTCCACTGATAGCTAAATCCCTTCCATATTTCCTGTTGGCCGTCTTTTACCATGAGGCGCGTTTCTACTATTTGTCGGCTGGTCGTGTCGCCCTTGATAAACTCGATATAAAAGTTTTTTACCAAAACCGTGTTGGCAGGAAAGGTCCAATGGCCATGGGCGGAAAATTCCACCTGGGCGGTGCCGGGTAGGGCGAAATAGCGCGTTTTTATTGCGCCGTCCGACCAGAGCGGAGAGTTGACGGAATAGGGAATGATGCCGGGAGAGACCTTTTGCTGGGCTATGTCGATGAACAGGCCTGTATCTGAAAGACGCGCGGCCGGGGGCGCTATTGCCAAATCGATTAGAAGCGACGTATTGGGTACGCGTTCGGTCAAACCATAGGGA
>JAYOKQ010000031.1:0-41037 GCA_038119905.1 Gemmatimonadota bacterium
CCATAGAAGAGACTTTGCGCGTCAGGTTCTGCGCCTCCGTCGTATCCAGCACCTTGACATAGTGCGATCCGGGATCTAACTGCGTGCCCATATCGGCTATCTGGTCGTCTATAAACTGGTGTTCATGCCGGTTTAAGCTGTGCTCGTTGTCTTGTGCATTACCCCAGATTTTTGGATACTTGGCGGCAATCTCTGCGGGAAACAAGCCGCTAAAGATCGAATTGCGCGAAAAGGGCGTCGCCGTGGGCAAAATCGAATAGTGATAGGAGCGCTTGATATTAAAGTACTCGGCTAGCTGCGGCTCCATTACCATCCAATGATCTAAGCGCAGGCAGTCGACGACGATAAAGAATACCTGCCGTCCTGCCTCAATATAGGGCATGACGAATTCTGGAACGACGTCGACCGACAGCGGCGGCGAATCATCTTCGTCTTCAACCCAGCTCACGTAATTGGATTCGACAAAACGCGTAAATTCAAGGTTGGACTCACGCCGTTGGTCTTCGACCATCTGCTGCAGGCCCGCATCGCCTAAACGCCCCACCTCAATATCCCACTCGCACAGCTGCCGATAGACATCAATCCACGTTTTCCACGTTGTACCAGAAGAAATCTGCTCGCGAATCTGCCCTGCTTTCGACACGTAATTTTGGCCGGCCTGGCTCTGGCGGATCTGCCGCGTATCGAGAATCTTCTTACAGGCCATAAAGATTTGACTCGGATTGACCGGCTTGGTCAGATAGTCGTCGATCCGCCGCCCAATCGCCTCGTTCATCAGGTGTTCTTCTTCGTTTTTGGTGATCATGATGACCGGCACGTTGGGATCGACCTCTTTTATTCGCTCAAGCGTCGACAGGCCATCTAGGCCGGGCATCATTTCGTCGAGCAATACGATATCAAACGGACGCTGACCGATCAGCTCTATGGCGTCTTTACCGTTATTTACCGGCGTTACTTCATAGCCTTTCTCGCCGAGAAAGCGATGGTGGGGACGCAGTAAATCGATTTCGTCATCCGCCCAGAGGATCTGACGCCTGTTTTCTTCCATATGGCTGCTTTCCGTTTGGTTTACTTAAAAGAATATATCGGGTATAGTGATAAAACGGTTCGTCGCACCGTTGTGTTCCCTATCGAGCGATGGGTAGTACAATCTCAAAGGCCGTGCCTTCACCCGGTACGCTCTGCACGACGCTAATTCGCCCACCGTGGTATTCTTCGACAATCCGCCGCACAAAGGCTAAACCCAGCCCCCAACCGCGCTTTTTCGTGCTAAATCCTGGTTCAAAGACGCGCTTTATATTTTCTGGTTCAATGCCGCGCCCGTCGTCTTGGAACGTGATCTGGACGACATCTTCCTCCTCGAGTTCGGCGATATTAATTCGTATCTCGCCGGTTTTTCCATCCATGGCATCAATCGCGTTTTTAAACAGATTCTCGAAGGCCCAGCTCATCAACTCCACGTTCAGCGGCACATACAGCCCCTCGCGCTGAAATTCGACGCGTATCTCATGGCGGCCAAACTGGGGCGCCCGATGCTGAAAATACGCAATGGTATCCTCTATCATCTGTTTGATATCGCCGGGTTCGAGCTCCGGCACCGAGCCAATTTGACTAAAGCGCGATGCGATCTGGTTGAGATGGCGCATGTCTTCGTCCATTTCGCCCAACATCTGTTCAATACGCAGCATCCGTTCATCGCGCTCCCGTTGAGGAACGGACTCCATCTCGTTGCGCATTAGCTCCAACCACCCGGAAAGCGAAGACAGTGGCGTGCCCAATTGGTGGGCCGTCTCCTTGGCCATACCAACCCAAATAGAGCGCTGTTCGCTGCGCTTGATATTGCGGTAGCCGATATAGCCGACTAGCAAAAAGAGAAATAACACGCCAATTTGAATAATAGGAGCTACCGAAATGCGATTGACCAAGTCGGAGCTGCCGTAGTGGATATAGTGTTCGGAGGGAATGTAAAAGGGCAGCGGATCATCCTGTTGATTCATCGCTCGCAGGCGCTGGCGCACCACGGCTAGTGCCTCTTCGTCGCGCAGGTTGTCAGCCGGTAACATCGGTCCTTGCCAGTCAACGATTTGGCCGCTGCCATCCGTTATAATGACCTGCGTTCCGTCGTAGTGAAGGTAGCTAAACCCCTCGGCCGGCACGGCAAAATGCAGCGACGAGCGCGCTTCCATCTTCTCCAGTGCCAGACGCGCTTGGATCATGGCCGCTGCCGTCGTATCCGAGTCGTTGGGCAGGCCCGCGCCGCGCCACTTGACGATATCGCCGCGCAGGTCGGTGAGAATGGCCGCACTGTCCGTCCAATAGAGCAGACCGTGCGTCTCAGAAGACCAATAGAATTTGATCGGCGCGTTCTCGGCGTCCATCTTGCGAATCAACCGATTTAGGGTTTCGCTCTGTATGCTGTCGCGATCGACGTGCGCATCGTCGCTAAAGCGCCAAAAAGCCAGCGCTGACCAAAATCCATCGCGCTGGTCATCGACTAGATCCCCCAGACCGCGTCGCTCAATAATCTCTCCGCGAAAGTTGGTGATAATACAGGGAAAGTCGACCTGAGGATTGTTGATGACCTCGTTAAAGATGGTCATCGTCTGCTCTTGGCTGGCCAGCGGCGCAAACGAGATCAGTCGTGCATACAGATCGACGCGATTTTTCTCCTGTTCGCGTAATTCCTGCGTCAGCGATTCGTTGTAGAGCAGAAATCCCAATATGGCGACAATGCTGCCGAGGAAGATATAGGCGCGAAAAATCGGCGAGATCCCGAGCGAAGAAAGCGTCTCAGCAAGCCAAGAACGCGACGGATGAGAAGACGTCGCACCGCGTGCCTTAGGCGCATCTGCAACGACCTCAATTGGCGCGTGTCCTCGCCGACGGCGGCGCTTGCCCGCAGATCCTGCCGCATGTGTGTCCATGGTATCTTCCATATAAACGACCGGCCGTTTACATCCCACCTCAGCATGGGGAGATATTGGGCCAACTCACTATATTAATTAAGTTAACGCACTTAGTTTTGTCACTCACATCGAACGGCTATCTGACCGACTCCCATGTGCATATCGCCGCCCATCTACCTGCTCCTCTGCGCTGCACTGCTACAGCCCCTAGCAGCATATGGAGACGACCACGCGCCCGCTGGACATACCGTGCGATGGGATCGCCTCGCACTGATCGGCGGCGGGGCGGCAACCTTCCGCTACCTCGGATTCAAGTATTTTGATCGAGCCTGGTACCAGGGCGAAAAAACAGACCAGATTCGCTGGATTTACGATTGGAGAGGGGATACCTACGTCAACCTCGACAAGGGTGGACATTTTATGGGCGGCGCCTTTATGGCCCAAAAGCTCAGCGAAGCCTATGTATGGACCGGATTCAGTCCACGCACCGCCGCCGCGTTAGGCACCGTTACCAGTTGGATCGCCATGTTAGAAATCGAGATGCGCGACGCGTATTTCGATCAGTGGGGATTCAGCGTACCGGACTTCGTCGCCAATTCACTAGGGGCTAGCCTGCCGCTTCTTCACGCCTTCTTTCCCCGCACGCGCGCAGTGCAGTTTAAATTCAGCTACCATCCATCGCGACTGTACATACACCGCGAAGAACGCGCCGCAGCCAATCGGCCGCACGTAGACCACGCCATTGACGATTACGAGGGTATGGCATTTTGGGCGAGTCTACCGCTGCGTCCCCTGCTGCAACATGCGATAAAGAGCGAACCACCCGAATGGCTGCGGCTAGCCGTCGGCTATGGCGCAACCGGACTCCACGGCAGCAATGCCAAAAGTCGCGGCCGCTTCAAGCTCTATTCCGAACTGCCGGATGCCCGACCAGAAATCTTTTTAGCGCTCGATTACGACGCGAACTTCCTGCCGGGCGATGGAGGCTTTTGGGGGTATTTCAAGGACCAACTCAACTGGCTACACTGGCCGTCTCCTGCCGTGCGCATCTATCCAGACCTGCGCTTTTATTTGCTGTACATGTAGCCGACAAGCAGCTATTGCAGCAGTGAGAGGATCCGGCTAATATCGGCATCGGCTTCTTTGGCCAGACCCGTCGCCGTCTGTGAGAGAAGCTGCGAGCGCGTGAGGTTAGAGATAGCGCGTGCAACATCGACATCGCGAATACTCGACTCGGCTCCCTGCATCCGCTCGAGAATACTGGCCGTGGTGTTGGCACTCATTTCGAGGCGGTTATGGAACGCCGCGATGCGATTACGCTGTTCAAGGACCTTAGAGTGCGCCTCGTCGAGTGCGTCTATCGCTCGCTGTGCACCAATCACGGTATCTATGGAAACCGTATCTAGGTTCAGCTTGGGGCCGGAAGCGCGCATGTCGCCCATGCTAATCCGCGACACATCGTTGCTCGTCTCAGAAGGACCAGCTTGAATGGCCAGTTCGCGATCTGCATCGAGCAGTGGCATCCCATTATAGCTGGTGAAATCGGCGATGCGATTTATTTCTGTCTTCAGCTGTTGGAACTCCATATTGGCGCTCTGGCGATTGCTATCGTTGTAGGTGAGCGATGTCGACTGCACAGCGAGTTCACGCATGCGACGCGCAATATCCGATATCTGCGAAAGCGCTCCTTCGGCCACCTGCAGCATCTGCACGCTCTGCTGCACGTTGCGCCCGCCTTCCTGCAGCGCCCTCGTCTCCGACTCGATATCGTTGGCCAACGCCAGATTCGCCGCATCGTCGCTGGAGCGATTTACCCGATGCCCCGAAGCAATTTGCTCCATTTGGCGGTTGGCATTTTCAAAGTGCACGCCGAGGTTTCGGTGCATTGCGCTCAGATGAGCGTTGTGGTTTATCCGCGCTGGCATAGAAGCCCCTTCTGTTTAGAGAAACAAACAAGCACGCTCAAGCAAAGGCCATACCAGATTTATTCTATTGTATAACATGATGTTTTTATACAGCTTGTATCTAAAACAAAAAAAGCATCCCCGCAGTTGGGGATGCTTTTTCCACTTGGCAGGGAAATTTTGTTTTAGTTCGTTGCCACGCCGCCGCCCAGCGCCTGTTCAGGCTGTGCGCTACCACCCTTGTGCGCGCCATTGGCGCCGCCCTCTTTTTGATCGCGGTCCATCAGACAGCTTCCGTGCAGCACAGCGCCCTCGGCAACCGACAGCGAGTTGGCGTGTATATCTCCGACAAAGTGCGCCTGACTGTCTAGGCGCACCTTCTCTGCGCGAATCGTGCCGCGCACGACACCGTTGATGTAGACCTCTTTACCCTCCAACTGAGCGTGGGTCTCGCCCGACTGACTAATAGTCAGCGACCCCGAGCAGCTCAGTTCCCCCTTGAACACGCCGTCGATGCGCACGCTATTATCCACCTTCATCGTGCCCTCAAACACCGTTCCACGACCGATGATGGTATTGAGGGTTTGACCACCAACGACGGTGTTATTGTCCTTCTTACCCAACATATTTCCGTCCTAATAAAACAGTTATTATCCCCATATAGCGCCGCCTGTGCCGCGCGAGAGAACGCTCAATATAGGTGCGTCAAAAGGGCGATGCAACACAAATTTAGCTACGCTTCGCTCTGCTTTTCGAGCTTGTTCTTCTGCGTTGCCTGCATCGCTTTACGAATATCGGGATGATCGGCCAACTGCTCTCCGACCATCATGGCCGCCGTTGCGATGAGACTATCCGTGGGCTCGTTGGCGATGACCGGCAATCCCTCCGCCCGATAGCTCTCTATAATGTGATCTTGGATCTTAAATATTTCTTCCATATGCGACAGGTAGCGATGGGCCAGGCGCGCGGGTGATTTTTCAGCTCGTCGCGTAAAGCGCTTCGCATATTCGTCTCGGTCGGTCAGGCCGACGCACAGCGGCGCAACTAACGCCGTACGCGCATAACGCGATAGATTGAGAAAATCGGGCAATAGGTGAACGCCATCAACGACAACGCTAATGTTCTCCTCTAAGCACCTGCCGATAATGGCATCCACACCGACGCAGATCGTGCGCGCCTGTTCGCGATAGCCGGCGATGACCGGATCATCGCTATAAGAGGGATCCGACAGCTTCTCCCATGCATCGTACGTCGACGTATGCAGCGTCGGCATCAGCTCTTTTGTCAGCGTGAGGCGCATCATCTGGCGAATATCGTCGGTAGCCACCACGCGCGGCACGCCGAGCAAGTTAGCCAGCGCAATGGCTAGCGTAGTCTTTCCAGCTCCACTTGGACCACAAATCAAAATGACCAGCGGCTTTTCCAGATCGTTCCACCCTCGCCACACTCTATAGCGCTCGGCATAGTCGACGCCGTAGCGCTCTTGCAGCAAATCAGCCGTCATGCGCTCTAATTCGCCGTGGCCAATTTCTTCGCGGCGCAGATCGGCTATTTTGCTCTCGATCGAACTGGCAATTCCATAGGCGTCTTCGGACGCCAGACCCGTAACTTCAATAGAGCGAGCAAGCAGCCCCTTGGAAAAGGGGTACGAACCGTCTTTGCGATCGACGATGATGTGCGTAACCTGGCGCTGCCAGAACACGAGATCCCCCATACCCTGATCGACCGAGCGCTCATTAATAATCTCTTCAACCAGACTCACCATTGCCTTTTTGCGCACTTCGTCCTGCTTGCCCAGCCGTTCGCGCACCGCATTGGCGATATCGCGCGCCTCGTCGTGCCCCATCCCGCGCTGGATCAGATAGTGAACCAGCATACCTCGCATAAAGGGGATGCGGCTCTTGCCATCTAGTATAGTTGCCATATAACCAATTTCCCCGCGCCGCCAACGGCACGCTCCGTGCACATCGACCAGCGCGCTTTCACACCGTGAATTCGCTGTCCTCTATGTCCCAACATACAGCACGGGCGGCTATCCCGCTCGCATCCAGTCGATCACTCCTCGCAATCCCTGCTCCAAATGGACCGCAGGCGCATAGCCTAACTCACGTTGAGCTTTGGCGATGTCGGCGAGGGAATCGCGCACATCGCCAGCGCGTGCCTCGACAAAGCGCGCTTCGATTTGACTGCCCAACACCGCATTGAGCGCCTCGAGTAAATCCAACAAACTCGATGCGCGACCGCTGCCGATATTATAGACCTGTCCCCGCGCCGGCTCTGTTTGGCAGGCGAGTATATTGGCTGAGACAACGTCTCGAACTGAGACGAAATCGCGCGTCTGCCGTCCGTCGCCGTGGACGAGAGGCGCCTGACCGTCTAGCATGCGCCGTGCAAAGATCGAAATCACACCCGAGTAGGGTGAAGCCGGATCCTGCCGCGGACCATAGACGTTAAAGTAGCGCAGACAGACCGTCTCTAGGCCGTGTAGATTGCTATAGACGCGACAGTACTGTTCGCCGGCCAACTTAGAAATGGCATAGGGCGATTCAGGCGTCGGCAGCATTTGCTCGTCTTTGGGCACGCGCGGATCGTTGCCATAGGCCGCAGCCGATGCAGCCAAAACCACGCGCCGCACGCCGGCCTGACGCGCCGCCTCGAGCAGGCGCAGCGTTCCCACTGCGTTGATCTGCTGCTCTACAAGCGGCTGTTCGACAGAGGTCTGCACCGAGGCAACGGCCGCATGATGCAGCACGAATTCAACGCCTCGTACGCTGCGCTGCAGAGCGCCCTCATCGCGCAAATCACCCTCGTGAAAATCGATCTCGTCGGCTACGTCGGACAGATTCTCGCGCTTGCCCGAAGACAGATCATCCAAGACGCGCACAGAATGACCGTCTGATAGGAGCTTTTTACATAGGTGTGATCCAATAAATCCGCTGCCACCCGTCACTAGAAATTGCGCCATTTACCCGCCTCCCGCATCTTGTTCTGTGCGTTGCATATCGGTTGTCGAATATAATTTATTGCCGCAGGTCACTCAACGAGTCTCCTCGCAAAAAATAGCGTATATAGCTAAAAATTAACGCATTGTGCGTTTGACATTTTATGGTCCGACCATTACACTTGGGAAAGCTCACACGAGGCGGTGTGGGGGGCCATGGCGCGCAGGTGCTGTGGCCTTTTGTTTTGCACCCGATGCGGGTATGGCCACGCCAATTTACCCATTCCGCATCGGGTTTTATATTGTGCAGAGTACGGCGCCCACTCGGTGTGCCAGAAAGCTCATTCACCCCTGGGAAATGGCTCTTTTATGTCGGGCACATTTATGACAGCAGACCGCATACCTGAACCGTGTGCGTTGGTCATTTTCGGCGCTTCAGGCGACCTGACCCGGCGTAAACTCGCCCCGGCCATTTGGCACTTGGCACAGCAGGGGCGCTTGCCCTCATCGTTTGCGCTGGTCGGCGTGGCGCGGCGTCCTATGGACGACGAGCAGTTTCGCGAACATATCCGCCAGGCCCTAGGCGAATTTGTCGACGAACTCGACGCCGAACGTCTGGATGCCTTTCTCAGCGCGCTCTACTACGTGCGCGGCGAACCTGGAGATCCCGCCACCTATGCGGCACTGCGCGAGCGCTTAGAGAAGCTCGACGAGGAACGTGGCACGCGCGGCAATCGCTGCTTTTACTGTTCCGTCCCACCGCAGGTTTATCTATCTATCGTCGAACAGCTGGGCGCATCGGGACTCAACCGCGAGCAGGTCGACGGACAGGGCTGGTCGCGCATTATTGTCGAAAAACCGTTTGGACACGACTACATATCGGCGCGCCAACTCAACGAATCGCTGCACGGCGTCTTTCAAGAGCACCAGATCTATCGCATCGACCACTACCTAGGCAAGGAAACGGTACAAAACCTGTTGGTTTTCCGCCTCGCCAATTCGATGTTCGAACCGCTGTGGAACCGCCGCTATGTGGACCACGTGCAAATTACAGCGGCCGAAAGCGTAGGCGTCGAACACCGCGCGGGGTATTACGATACCTCCGGAGCGCTGCGCGATATGATTCAGAACCACTTGCTGCAAATTCTCTGCGTCGTAGCTATGGAGCCCCCTTCGACCTTTGACGCCGAGAGCGTTCGACTAGAAAAACTGAAGGTGCTCAAGTCAATTCGCCCCTTCAGCATCGGCGAGGTCGATCGCTACGCGGTCCGCGCACAGTACGGCCAAGGCAGCGCTGCAGGCCAACAGTTCAACGGCTATCTACAGGAACAGGACGTGCCCGCCGATTCGCGCACCGAGACCTTTGCGGCGCTGCGCTTCACGATCGACAACTGGCGCTGGCAGGGCGTGCCGTTCTACGTGCGCACCGGTAAGCGCCTGCCCAAGCGAGCCAGCGCCATCACGCTGCAGTTTCACCGACCGCCGCACCAGATTTTCCAACAAGATGCCGACATGCCGCCGAGCACGCTGACGATTCGCATCCAGCCCGAAGAGGGCATATCGCTCTCTTTTAACGGCAAGATTCCCGGCCCAGACGTGCGCTTGGGCAACGTCAAGATGGACTTTTCCTACGCCGATGCCTTTGGCGGTCGCACCCCGGATGCCTATGAAACCCTTCTGCTCGACTGCCTGCAGGGCGATGCCACGCTCTATGCCGACAGCGACTGGATCGAGAAGTCTTGGGAACTACTCATGCCCCTACTAGAAGCATGGCACGCTACATTCTCTGGGCGCGTGCCTTCCTATCCAGCAGGTACGTGGGGTCCCAAAGAAGCCAATGCACTCATGGACGAGGAGTGGAGAAAATGGGTGGAACTATAGTACTGGCCGGCGACGTCGGCGGAACAAAAACATACCTAGCCGCATACAATCCCAAAGAGCACGGATTCACGCCGCTGTACGAGGCGCGCTACACCACGCGTGACTACGAAAATACCGGAGCCCTCTTGGCCGCCTTTGTCGAGGAGAGCACGCTGACGCCTCAGCGCGTCGTGCTCGGCGTTCCGGGCCCCGTGCGCCAGTTGCCCGTGCGCGCAGTCAACTTACCTTGGATGATTGATCCAGAGCAGATCAAAGAGCGACTAGGCATTGACCAAGTTTTCCTCCTAAACGACCTACAGGCCACTTCGTACGGCACACTCGCGCTCGAGGCGAGCGACCTACACACGCTCAATGCGGGTGAACGCGACGAAGAAGGCAACGTCGCCGTCATCGCCGCTGGCACCGGCCTGGGAGAAGGCGGCCTAGTTTGGTCGGGACA
Source organism: Gemmatimonadota bacterium (assembly GCA_038119905.1). GTDB lineage: Bacteria > Latescibacterota > UBA2968 > UBA8231 > UBA8231. Next base: position 10,072 of record JAYOKQ010000031.1, read on the forward strand.
GCGCTATGTATCCATCGCGTCCGAAGGCGGTCACTCGACCTTTTCACCCAGCAGCGAATTGGAAGCCGAGCTCGGGCGCTATCTACAGCGCCAGCACGACCACGTCAGCTGGGAACGCGTCACGTCCGGACCAGGCCTGGCCTCAATCTACGACTTTATGTGCGAGCGGGAACCCGAACGAGAGAGTGCTTGGCTGCGCGAGGCCTTGACCGAGGGCGATCGCTCCAACGTCATCGCCAATGCCGCACTCGAAGAAACGTGCGAGTTAGCCAGTGAAGCGATGAATTTCTTCGTCTATCTATACGGCTGCGAAGCCGGCAATCTCGCGCTCAAGCTCATGTCGACCGGCGGTCTTTTTGTCGGCGGGGGCATCGCCCCCAAAATCATCGCCCGCCTGCGCAATAGTCGGTTTATGGAGGGCTTCCTGCACAAGGGACGCATGCGGCAGGCGCTCGAGTCTATCCCCGTACACGTAGTCCTAAACGACAAGACCGCGCTCCTCGGAGCGGCCTATTGGGGTGCACAGGACGACTAGCCCAGCCTAGGGTTTCGGAGGCAACGCACGCAGCAACCGCACGCTCCCACGGATACAAGCTCGCTCAATATGGGCCGGCAAAAAATAGCGCGACCACGCCTTCAGCGGCCACGTGCGGCCATCGATCGACAGCTCGCCCGCTCCGTCCAGCGCAATCAGGATCGAAAAGCGCTCATCCAGCGCGAGTTCTGCGCTCGTTGCGCAGGCGATGTGTCGCAGTTCCAGACGATCGGTCTGCGGCGCTTCCAACAAAACGGTCTCGCACGAACTGAGGGCGCGCGGACGGGCACCAAAGCGCGCAGGGATCTGCGACAGCGGATAGGCAGCATAGTCAAATAGATCCAACACGCGATCCAAGCCCAACCCCATCGTCCGCGCCGATTCCGGTAGCGCCAGCCCGCCGTGGGCGTATTCACAGCGCACGACATAATCCGTCGGTTCCTGCACTTCTACCATGAAAATACCTGGCCCAATAGCGTGCGGCACGCCACCCTCTACCAGCAGCACGTCGCCAGACCGCACCGGCACTTTCTCAAAACAGCGCTCCATCGCCTGTATATCCTGCTTCTCGACGATGCGCTTCCACTCTTCGGGCGTGGGCGGATGCTGAAATCCCAGATAGACCCACGCATCGCTGTCGCGCGTCTCTAGGATATACCAAGCCTCCGTCTTGCCGCTGTCGGCACCCAGGTGGCGGCGCGACCACGACACAGAGGGATGCGCCTGAATGTGCAGACGCATGGCCGCATCGAGTAATTTGACCAACAGCTGAGGACGAGGGCCAAACGCCTGCACGTGCCCCGGTCCCAGGGCCCGGTCGGGATCGGTTTGGTAGATTTCCTCCATCGAATATACGCGGCCATCGCACGCCCGCGCCTTGCCCACGCCCTCGTCGACCAATGCTTCGCGCCCAGCGTTGGCCGCGCGCGTAACTGAGCCAATCCAGTCTTCGGGAAAGTGGTCGTCTTCACCTTCCACGCCCTCGATGCGATTGAGCGTCGCACCCCCGCGGTAGGTCCGCCAAACGCGATTGGCGAGAATTTCGAATGCACCAGTATAGTCTATGCTCATATCCACCCCTTGTATGGAGAGCGCCTCCTACGTATATATTTCCCGCAAAATCAAACGGACAAAACAAGAGGCACTATGCCCGATTTACCCCATTCGCTCGACCTGCGCGACGTGCTCAGCCAGCTTGCCATCGACGAGGCCTTTGATCTATTTCAGCCACATTGGGACGAATCAATTGCAGTGCGTCCTGAAGGCTGTCCCATCTTCCTCCAGGTCGATTCCATACGACAGTACGCCGCGCTGGCCAATCTGCCCGACAGCGCATTACCAACCCTGTGTATGGCCGCCGAGCATATTGCCTTGTCTACGGCACTATCAGCGCTGGCCTGGCACTGCCAGCGACTGCTGTGTCACCATCCCGATTACGAAATCGCCAAGATTCGCCAGTGGCCGACGCTCGACCGAGCCTTAGGTGATGTATCCGGTGCGTTTTATCTTTTGGTCGGCTTAGCCGCAATTCCCCACATGCGCGCAGCGCACGCGCTGCGCAATATTCCCGACGACGTGAGTCGCGCCAGCTGCGGCCGCCACTATCCAGAGACACTAGCGCGCTATCGCCAACACCACGACGGGCGCATCGGCGTACTGCCCGGTGCAATTTACTGGCTGCGCAATTACGTATTGGGCGATCTCTATCGCATTGGACGCTTAGAATACATGATCCGCCCCTTCAGCACACGCGTGCACGTCTACCGCCACCTCGACACTCACGCCGTAGTTGCCCTAGCGGCAGATGGCAGCTATTTCGACGGTGACGGGCTCGCGACCACGGCCGATGCACCGCAGGCCCGCCGCGCCGATCTGCACAGAGTCGACGGAGGCATACGCGGCACGCCGATCGCACCTACCGGCTATGCGATGGCATCACCCTGCACCCTGCCGTTAGACAAGTGGCAATCCGTGCTCTCCCCGGGTGACCCGATACTCGACGTGCATATTCCCACCGGCGGCCAGATGACGCTGGCTAGCTGCCGCGAGTCCATGCAGCAGGCTATGGCATTTTTTACGCGCTATTTCCCCGAACAGCCCTATTCGGCCTTTGCCTGCGGATCGTGGATATTGAACCCACAGCTCGATCGTATCTATCGCACCGATTCAAATATGGTGCTGTGGCAGCGCGAACTCTATCTCTATCCCATTCCCTCCGGGGACCGCTCCGGCCTCGTCTTTGTCTTTGGCAAAGACGACATCGACCTGAAGGCGGCACCGCGCGATACCAGCCTGCGCCGCGCGCTCCTCGATCACATGCAGTCGGGCGGACGCCTGATCGGTGGCGGTATGTTTTTCCTGTGCGAAGATTTTGACCGCTTCGGCTCTCAGCACTACCGAAGCCAGTGGCGCCCACATCCCCCGGTCCTCGATTATACGCCCTAAAGCGCACCCAGCCGATATACGAACAGAGGGCAGGGATCGCTCCCTGCCCTCTGTTAAAAGCGCGAACTCGGAATTACCTCATGTGCTGTATACTACGCGCCGAGCAACTGGCGCAGGCGAGCGGCAATGATGGACGCCTCACCTTCCCTGAGACACGTGGGGCCAAAAACGACGGCCCCTTCGTATACATACGTCGGATTAGCGGCGATGCTCGGCGAACCCTCTTCAAGGGCACGCACCAGTTCGAGCGCCGATAGGCCAGACAGCTCTTCGTCGATGCGCAGACGCACGCTCGGAATTTCGGCGCGCTTGCGGTCGGCGACGACTTCTATTTGGGCGTGTGGAAGCTGGCCGCTCTCGCGCACCAACGCTTCCATCATGTCGAGCCAGCGCTGTCGCCGCGCCTGCGGATCCTCTTCTACAAAGAGGCGCAGGGCGGTTAGCAAACCTACGATTTCCTCTTTGCCCACCTTACACGGACGCCCAATGCCATGCTGGGGTGCACCGGGCAACTGCGAGCGGTCGATAAGACCAGCGGGCGGGCGCCACAATTCCGGCATCACATCCAGATCGAGATGCTGAAGCGCGGCTGCGGAAATCAGATCGGCACGGCCGCACAAGATACCCGAGCTCTGCGGCCCACCTATGATCTTACCGCCGCTAAAAGCAACCAGATCGGCTCCCTCCGCAATAAAGCGACGTAGGTTCTCAACGGGTGGCACTTGGCCAGCCGCATCGACGATAACCGGCACTCCGTGTGTGTGCGCCGCGGTGATGACCTCGGACAGCGGAGGCTGGGTATGCGCATAGGAGACATAGACAACGGCGGCCGTTTGTTCGGTGATTGCCGCTCCGATCTCCCATCCTTCGGCATCGCGCACGCCGGCTCCGCTAAAGCGGTCGGCAATGCCGACCTCCACGAGCTTAATACCCACCGAACGCACGGCGTGATCATAGAAGTTGCGATGGCTGCGCGCCATAATCACTTCGTTTTTCATGCCCGTCGTATCGGGCAGCCTGTTCATCTTGCCCGGATCCATGCCCGTAACGCAGGCCGCGGTGCCCAGCAGCAGGCCGGCGGCCGCCCCACTAGTCACATAGCCGGCTTCAGCGCCAGTATACCCGGCAATAAGCTCGCTGGCACGTTCCTGTAAATGGGCGATATCGACGCAGTGCTGCGAGGCAGCGGCCATCGCCTCGGCTACTTCTGGCCGCATGATCCCACCGCTCAGTCGCGTCGATGGACCAACAGCGTTAATAATAGTCGGCACACCGAGCGTCTCGTAGATATTGCTCATGGCTGAAATACTTTCTCGCGCACCAGATACCGCTGCGCAGCGTCGCGATTTAGCGTAAACCCCAAACCGGGGCGGTCCGGAACGCGCAGCGCCCCGTTGGCAAACTCAAAGGGTTCGTTCGTCAGATCGTCGGCCCAAGCCATGGGCCCGACCATATCGTAGGGCTGGCTTAGATTCGGCATGCAGGCCGCCACGTGCAGCCCCAATGCCGCACCCGGTCCATAGGCAACCGTCTGCGACCATCCCCCCATACCCAGGCTATGCGCCAGCCTCGATTGGTCCAGCGTAGCGGTGGCCGTCGGCGCACCAACGATGGCGTAGTCCAACGCCTCAGCTTGAAAGCGGCGCACGAGATCGGCGGCATCGTAGACGTGGTCAGCTACTGGCAGCGCAATGGTCTGACGCAGGCGACGCCACTCGGAAAAGGTGCCGGCCGCTGCCTGTTTGGCGATCGGACTCTCCAGACAGTCGAGGGCATGGCCCTGCAGGCGACGCGCCAGCTCTTGAGCAACCCAACTCTCTTCCAAGCGCCAGCGGATATCCGGCCGCACGATCATCTCTGGGCATTGGCGATGAACGGCCTCAACGCGATCAACAACGTAGCGAATCCGCGCTTCGGCCGACGTCTCGGCGGCCGTTATACATTTCATTTTATAGTGGCGAAAGCCCTGCTCCCACCCCCACTGCGCGTCGATGGCTGTGTTGGCCGGCGACTTGTAGCCGGTACACTGCGTGATGGGCACCCATTCGCGCAGCGCGCCGCCCAATAGAGCGTGCACCGGCACGCCGAGTGCCTGCGCGCGCAGATCGAGCACGGCCTGCTCAAACGAACCGGCTAGCGCGGCAGGGGGCTGGGTCAGATTGACTTTTAGCACATCACAACCGAGCCAGGCTTTAAGCTGTTCGTCTACGACGTGATCGGGCGTAAAACGCTCAATCTGCGTCAGTCCAACTAGGCCGGAATCCGTCTCCACCTCGGCGATACCGTGCTCGGCACGCTGGTGCAGCGGCTGTCCATAGTGCTCGTCAGACCACCATGGCAACTCGTGCACCCGCTCAGGTACGTTGACCACGCGCAGGTGGATGCGCTGAATTTTCATGCCAATACCCACATAGCGCCTTTAGCCGATGGCGCGCCCGTCTTCGCCGTAGAGCAGGCCGGGTGCCTTAAAGCGATCACAGAGAGCACGCACTTCTCCAGCAATAGCCTTATATGCATTTTTGCGATCATCCAACGCGAGCGATTCGTCGGCACGCACCTGTGCCACGCGATCCATCCACTCGGCTAGCTGCACCATTTCAGACGCGCCAAAACCGCGACTAGTAATGGCCGGCGTGCCGATGCGAATGCCGCTGGGATTCATCGCCGGACGCGGATCAAAGGGAATGCGATTAAAGTTACAGACAATGCCCGACGCATCTAGGGCCTTGGCCATCTGCCGCCCCGTCAACCCCTTGCTCGTCACGTCGATGAGGATGAGATGGTTGTCCGAACCTCCCGAACTCAGGGCAAAACCGCGTTCGACTAGGGCCGCTGCGAGCGCGCGCGAGTTATCGACAATCTGCTGCGCATAGGCTTTGAACTCCGGCGTCATTGCTTCTTTCAGCGCCACGGCCAGACCGGCTGTCGTGTGGTTATGAGGACCGCCCTGCAGGCCGGGAAAAACGGCTTTATCAAGCGCCTCGGCGTATTGCTCCTTGCACATAATCATACCGCCGCGCGGACCGCGCAGCGACTTGTGCGTCGTCGTCGTCACCACGTCTACGTGCGGCACGGGAGACGGATGCACACCGGCGGCTACCAAGCCCGAGATATGGGCAATATCGGCCACGACGATCGCTCCCACGCTCTTACCTATGGCGGCAAAGCGCTCAAAGTCGACGACGCGCGGATAGGCTGTAGCTCCGCAAAACAGCAGCCGCGGTTTGTGCTCCTTAGCTAGGGCCTCGACCTGAGCATAGTCAATCTCACCGTCCTCTTCGCGCACGCCGTACTGCACCGGCGTGTAGTGCATTCCGGATATACTCACTTTATCACCGTGCGTCAGGTGGCCACCGTGGGCAAGCGACAGGCCCATAACCACGTCTCCGGGCGAGGCCAACCCAACGTACACCGCCTGGTTGGCCGGCGAACCTGAATAGGGCTGGACGTTGATGTGCTCAGCACCGAAAACCTGCTTGGCCCGCTCGATACAGAGCATCTCCAGCTTGTCGATCTGCTGCTGGCCCTCGTAGTAGCGATCCTGAGCATACCCTTCGGAATATTTGTTGGTAAGGACGGTACCCGTAGCTTCTAGTACGGCCCGACTGGCGTAGTTTTCAGAGGGAATAAGGCGAATCTTGTTGTGCTGGCGTCTATTCTCCGTGCGAATAATAGCGGCGACCTCGGGGTCGTACTCGCTTAGCGTTGCCATTGGATCGCCGTGAACCGTGCTCCCTGATTCCATTCTTTGCCTCTCGTTACGATCTTTTGTTAAGTTATGCAGCCATCAAAACAAGAAACTATAGCAGAGGTTTTTCATGGGCAAGTACCTCGGTCTTGATTCGAGCACGCAGTCGCTTACAGGCCTTGTTATCGACGCCGACGAACAGTCGATTGACGCCGAAATTTCAATCAATTTTGACGCGCATTTTGCCGAGCAATACGGCGTTGAAAACGGCGTAATTGAACTCGAGCAGGGCGCAGTACATAGCGCGCCGCTCATGTGGGCCGAAGCACTTGACCTGCTATTTGCAACGCTGCGTTCAGAGGGCGTCGCCCTCGAGGACATATGCGCTATCGGCGGCAGCGGCCAGCAGCACGGCACGGTCTATCTGAACGCGGCCGCGTCCCGAGCGCTGGCCGAACTCGATCCGCAGCGCAGCCTAGCCGACCAGCTGGAAACGATTTTCTCACGCGCCACCTCGCCGATCTGGATGGACACGTCAACCGGCGCTCAGTGCGGCGAAATTGAAGCGGCCGTTGGCGGCCGCGATCGCCTCTTAGACCTGACGGGCAATACCGCCTTTGAACGCTTTAGCGGTCCGCAAATTCGCAAGTTCTTCCAGACCGAACCCGAACTGTATGCGCGCACCGACTACATCGGTCTTGTGTCGTCGTACATCGCTAGTCTGCTGGCAGGCAAGCTCGTCGGAGTAGACCCCGGCGACGCCAGCGGCACCAACATGATGAACATCCGCAGCCGCCAGTGGGATCCGATTGCCCTCGAAGCAACGGCGCCTGGTCTAAACGACAGGCTGCTAGAGGTCGCCCCATCAGGCCAGTTCGTCGGTACTATCAGCCCATATTTCACCGCGCGCTACGGCATAGACCCAAACTGCGCTGTATTGCCCTTTTCCGGCGATAATCCCTGCAGCGCTATCGGCCTAGGCCTCATCGAGCCGGGCAAGGTGGCCCTAAGCCTGGGCACTTCGGACACGCTCTTCGCCTGCATGGACGAACCGCGCGTATCGCGCACCGGCGAAGGCTGCGTATTTGCCCTGCCCGACGGCCACAACTACATGGCGCTCATTTGCTTTCTTAACGGAAGCCTCGCGCGCGAAGCCGTGCGCGACGAATACGGACTTGACTGGAACGGCTTTACCGCCGCTCTGCGCGCCACTCAACCCGGCAATAGCGGTGCGCTTATGCTGCCCTTTTTCGACCCTGAAATCGTGCCTAGAGTGCCCAAAGCTAACGTCGTTCGCCACCAGTTAGATCCGGCCGATACAAACGCCAACGTGCGCGCTGTCGTAGAGGCCCAAGCGCTCTCATCTAGGATACACGCCCGCTGGATGGGCGTCGACATCACGTCGCTCTACGTGACCGGCGGCGCGTCGGCCAACCGCGATATCCTGCGCGTCTATGCCGACGTGCACAACTGCCCCGTCTACCAGTTTGAAACGACCAACTCAGCCGCCCTCGGTGCCGCCCTCTGCGCGGCTCAGGCCGACCGCCGTACGAACTGGCAAGACACTGTAGCGCCTTTTACTCGGCCCGCGGGTAGCGCCATACAGCCTGAAAGCGCAGCCGTAGCGACCTATGCACGCTGCATGGACGAGTACGCAGTGCTGGAACGAGCCCACGTAGTGGAGGCATGATCCACCCTGCACCTTGAACGCGGGCTGAAACGCGTGCCATACCTCACACGACACGCCGCCTATAGGGCGAGGGAGAACGAGCGATGTTGCTAATAGACGCTCACCTAGATTTGGCGATGAACGCCATCGACTGGGATCGCAATCTCGATTTGGAAGTGGAAGCCATCCGCGCACTGGAAAAGGACATGACACAGGCTGGACGCGGCAACGGCACAACGACGCTGCCAGAGATGCGCCGCGGCGGAGTATTCCTCTCTGTTGTAACCGTTATTTCGCGCACGGCTCGCCCCGGTCTGTCCACCGGTGCGGCAAGTCAAGAGATATCCTGCGCCCGCGCGCGCGGCCAGCTGGCCTACTACCGCGTATTGGAGAGCCAGGGCAAAGTCCAGATCCTAACGAAAGCGCGGCAAATGGATCAGCTGTTGGCAGCTTGGCAGGACGAAGAGGCCGATGCACCGCTCGGTTTTATCCTCAGCATGGAAGGAGCCGACCCTATCGTGTGGCCCGAACAGGTGCACGAGTGGTACGAGCTCGGCCTGCGCCAGATCAGCCTGTCGCACTACGGCGTCAGCGCCTATGCACACGGCACCGGAACGGAGGGTGGCCTGACGGAACTGGGACCCGCTCTGCTACGCGAGATGGATGCGGCGGGTATTGCACTCGACCTAACACACCTAGCCGACGTCGCGTTTTGGGAAGCGCTCGAACACTTTACAGGACCCGTGCTGGCCAGCCACAACAACTGCCGGGCGCTCGTACCCAACCAGCGCCAGCTCACCGACGAGCAAATTGCCGCTATCGTCGAACGCGAGGGCGTCATCGGCGCAGCGCTCGACGCCTGGATGCTCTATCCCAATTGGGTGCGCGGCGAGACATCCCCCGAAGTGCTGTCGCTAGCGGCTGTGGCCGATCATATCGACCACGTATGTCAGCTAGCCGGCAACAGCCGTCACGCCGCCATAGGCTCCGACCTAGACGGCGGCTATGGAACAGAGCAAACGCCGCGCGATCTCAACACCATCGCCGACCTGCAAAAGCTGGCAGGCCTGCTGGCGGACAAGGGATACACAGAGACCGACATCGCCGCGATCTTTCACGGTAATTGGATGCGCTTCTTCAGCGGCGTGCTGGGCTGAACGACATTATCCCTTTGTCGTAGCCCACAGATCTGCGGCAAAGAGATTGCCCACCCCGCGCAGCGCCGCGTCCACGTCGAGCGGATACACCTGTGCAACCTGGCGCACGAGCGGCGCGATCTGCTTTTCGACGTAGTGGTCGTAGTCAATTGCTGCGCGCACATGACCGACCGGTTGCGGCCCCTCGCAGGTTATTACATAGTGAATGACGCCGCGCGGTTTTGCCAGCAATCGGGCCGCTTGCACGTGTGGCGGCACGTTGCGCGTATAGCTAGCTACGGGCTTGCGCAACCCCTTGCGATAGACGAGTTCGCCGTCGCGTTCGCCTGCGCGCACGCTGCGCACGCACTCGCTGATGCTCGCTTCCATCTGACCGGGATCGAGGCCGGCAAAAAGCTGACTCAGTAACTGACGCTGTAGCTGATGCGCCAGCGTTGTCCAATCACGCCGCACCGCCTCCATCCCGACAATTTCCAGATAGCCGCCGCTTCCATTCGTTCGCCAGCCAGCATAGCCCTTGGCGCGACCGCGCTCGGAGCCGCGCATGGGCGGCAGCAAAAAATGCGCGTAGTGCTTTTCAAACTCCAATTCCAGATGTGACTCAACGCCATAGCGCTCGACTAGGTGCTCGGCCAGCGCTGCGTTGGCCGCTTCGCACAGAGCGCGACCGCGCGCCTGCGCTGCACCTGAACTGCAGTCGGTCGACACGCCTGCGTCGACAAAGACGGAATCCGTATCGCCGTATAGCACGCGGCAGGCAATCTGCTCTCCCTCGAGCCAATCGCGCGTCCAGCGCAGCACGTAATGCCCGAATTCGGTAATCGCTCCAGCAAGTTGGTCTGCAGCGAAGCGACAGGAACCGGTAGCCAGTACCCCGTAAAATGAATTCATGATAATCTTATAGGCATAGGATGCTACGTCATCGCCGCGTGCTTTGGCTTCTTCGCGACGAACCCAGAACGCCTCTAACAAGTCGGGTAGAATGCCGCGCTCACGACCAAAGCGGGCTCCGTTGGGCGCCTCAATCGGATCTGCTTCTTCTGCGGCACGCGCATAGCTGAGGGGATCGATATTGAACGTACGCATGATCGACGGATAGAGGCTTTTGAAATCAAATACGAAGATGTGGTGATACAAACCGGCGAGCGGTTCCATCACCAACCCACCCGGTGCCCCTTCGCCTCGCATGCGATCGACTCCGGTCGTAGGCGCGACAAGGTGTCGCCTACGCATCTGGCTTATATACATGACGTCCAATGCGGCCACGCTCGTCCACGAGCGCTCAAGCGGCAGCCCCGTCAGCAGCGCTCGACGCAGGGACAGTTCAACGAGCCCCTCGGCCTGTAGCATATCCCAGACCAGACGTGCGTCTTCTATGCAATAGGTGCAAAACGCGGAGCGGTCGTGCCGATAGGCATGGACGATAGCTTCGGGCATGGTCTCGTCATCGTCGGCTTGCAGCGTTTTACCTCGACCGAGCACGGCCTGGGCTACGGTGCCCAACCGATAATCATCAAAGCGCTGCACGCTGCCTCGCATTAGATGGAGCGCGTCGAGTATTTGACGACCGTAGACCACCATGCGGCTGTGTCCCCAGCTATCGCCCTGGCGAAACTGCGAGGCATCCTGCGTGCGGCCCAGATTAAAAGGAAGGCGACAGGCGTCAAAACGGCGCTGTAAGACCGCCAGATCAAAGTCGATAACGTTCCAACCCGATACAATGTCCGGATCGATATCGCATATGCGCTCGGCCAGCGCCGCCAGCAGCGCGGATTCGTCTGGGTAGCAGTGCATTTCATCGGCATCATCTGAGCTAGCCGAGCCAACGAGATGGATCTCGCATACATTGGGCTCAACGCCGACCGTTCCAGCTACAAGCGATACCGCGTAGACTTCAGAAGCGTCTGGCGCGGTCTCGATGTCGAGCACGAGCAAGGAAAGCTCAGGCTGCCAGTCGGCCGCTGCTATGGACGGATCGACGTAGACGCGATCGACGCCCTGTCCAGGCTTCCAGGAGCCGGACAGATGCACCGACCCGCACAGCCCGCGCTCAATCGCGTAGTGCAGAGAAAAATTGAGATCGGCCTCGTAGGTGCGGATACCGCGTTCACCCAAGCGCTGGGCCAGCGCGCGCATCTGTCCAACGCGGTCGCACTCGATGCGCACCACGCCATCTCCAGCCAGCGTGCGCAGTGCGACATCAACTGCCACAGCTCGGTCGTGGGCAACGATGGGCTGCCACTCCTCGGCATCGTCCGTGCGCACATAGAATGCCGGTTTTGCGCGCCGGTCCATCAGGCCAAATGTCTGCCCGTTTTCCAGGCGTCCCACTGCGTGAATTACGTCGCATCCCCTGTGTCGGCGGTGGAATACGTGCAATAGGTAGGCGTTATCGCCGGCGTCGCTCATAAGACAAGGCGTACAGGGTAGATCATCGAGCGCTTAGATCGTGCCTCCTTAGAGCCTATTCTACGTGTGAGAATGCCGTGCCGTCCTCGGGTTCGTAGCCAAGCTCGCGCGACACGTCCAAATCCATCCACGAGTGCACGTGGTTAGAGATACCGTGCACAATCTTAAATTTGAGGTCATCAGGTGCGTCGACGCAGCGACCAAAGAGCTGAGCCTGATCGCGCGCGCTGATGCCCATATTGGGCGTATCCGCCGACCACTGACCGTCTTGCTTAAAGGCCGCTCCACCAATGCGAACGCAGATACACGACAGATCGTGCTGATGCGCATAGGCTCGAGCGAGCGCTTCACCCCAGCACTTGGTTGCTCCATATACGTTGATCGGGTAGACCGGTATTTCCCACGGAACAGGCGTCTTGTCTTCGTGGCCTAAAACAGCATTGATACTGCTGGCAAAGACGATTCGACGGCAGCCGGCCGCGCGCGCAGCCTCGAACGCATTATAGCAGCCAATGATATTTAGGTTGAGTAGCGTTCCGTAAAAATCGGCCTGCATGCTCGGATCGGCCGCCAGATGTACGACTACGTCTATATCGCGGCAAGCCGCGGCGAATGCGTCGTAGTTGGCAATATCCATTTCGACGAACTCTTCGTGTTCAGACAAGTTCTCTACTGGCCGCACATCCGACAAACGAAGGGTATAGCGATCGCCCCAATAGCGGCGTAAATAACCGCCAATGCGACCGGCTGCACCGGTTATCAACAGGCTCTTCTTTTTCATATTTTTCCCATTCTCTATTGCGAGATGACTTCCCATCACTGTTTGCCCAACAGCGCTCTATACGCCACGAGCGCACCGGCAACGTGCACGTTCATCGACGGCCCCTTGCCATACATAGGGATGTAGACGGCGCCATCGCACTGTGCCAGCGTCGCCGGATATACGCCCTTGCTCTCATGCCCCAAGACTAAACACACCTTTTCGGGAAAATCGTATTCCAAATAGCACTGTGCACCCTGCGCAGTCTCTAGCGCGACGAGATGATAGCCCTCGGCGCGCAGCGTCGCTAGCGCGTCCTCAAGCCGAGAAATTCGTCGCCATTCAACGCGGCGCTCGTGGCCGCGACCGGTGCGCTCGATCTCATCGTGCGGCGGCGTAGGTGTCGTGCCAGTAAAGACCAATTCGCTTGCACCGCACGCATCGGCAATGCGAAACAGTGAACCGACGTTGAGCGGATCCTCTAAACTCTGCAGCAAAAACGCAAGTTCGGTCCGAGCCGGATACGCGCGCTGCGCATGCTCAAACAGGCGCTTGGTTTCGACCTTTTTAAGGGGGCGCATTATTCGCTGCGCACGATGGCAGGTACGGCGTACTCTTCTTCTTCGAGCACCGCGCGAATTGCCTCGTCACTGGCCTCTCCCTCGAGTATCGCCTCGTTGTTTTCTAAGCTCACTGACGCGCTCTGAATACCGTCCAATGCTTCGAGCACTTCGCGCACGTTGCGCACGCAATGTTCGCAGCTCATCCCTTCGACCGCCACTCGTATCATCTGTTTTCCTCGGGTTAACTATGGACTAAAACGAAATTGCCTTGAACTTCTTTATGTGCTCTGTTATAGCCACCTCGACCGGCAGGCGCTCCATGCTCGAGGCTCCGTAGAATCCGTTTACGCCACGCGTGCGCTGCAGCACGTACTCGGCATCTTCCGGCATAGAAATTGGACCGCCGTGACAGAGCACGATCACCTCTTTATTGACGCCGCGCGCCGCGTCGCAGATGGCCTGCACCTGGCCAACGGACTCCTCTAAGGTGTAGGCCGTAGTCGCACCAATCGACCCCTTGGTCGTCAGTCCCATATGCGCCACGACAATATCGGCCCCGGCGTCGGCCATCTGCTCGGCCTCTTCCGGCTTGAAAGCATAGGGCGTAGTCAGCAAGTCCATGCGGTGCGCCGTGCGGATCATCTCAACCTCGGGGCCGTATCCCATGCCGGTCTCTTCGAGATTCTGGCGAAACAGGCCGTCGATTAGGCCTACGGTAGGGAAGTTCTGCACGCCGGAAAAACCGATGTCTTTGACCTGCTGTAAAAAGACGTCCATCTGGCGAAATGGGTCCGTGCCGCACACGCCGGCCAATACGGGCGTATCCTCAACAATCGTCAGCACTTCGCCAGCCATGTCCATTACGATCGCATTGGCATCGCCGTAGGGCATCATGCCGGACAGCGAACCGCGACCGGCCATGCGAAATCGCCCAGAGTTATAGATAATGATTAGATCAACGCCGCCGGCCTCTTCAAATTTGGCGCTGATACCCGTGCCGGCACCCGCGCCAATAATCGGCACTCCCGCATCTATCTGCTTGCGCAGACGCGCCAGCACTTCGCTCCTAGTAAATCCCATGATCTGCTCCTCAGCCGTTTTGCGCCGCTTCGATATGCACGCCTTCCATCTTGCGCAATTCGGCCTCTGGGCCAAAGGGGGCATAGATGGCAATCATTTTCATAGGCTCGTCGCCGCTGTTGATCGTCGAGTGGTAAATCGCCGTGGGAATGTGCACCAATTCGCCCGCCGTGATCTCCTTTTCGAGCGTGCCCGAAGGGAGCTCGACGGTCTGCATACCCTTGCCCTCTATCACGTAGAGAATCTCTTCGCTATACGGATGGTTGTGGCGAGCGTGACCTTTACCCGGTTCCAGCGTGACAACGCCACAGCTAAAACGCTCGGCCTGTGTAACCAGCGGTTCGGAAAGCCAGCTGAGCCGTCCCCAATCAAAAACCTGCGTCTCTACGTCTTCGGGTTGTACAAACGTCTTTTTTGCGTTCATGTCGACCTCATTTCGCCTCTGCGATTAGGCCCAGCAGCAGTTCTACCGCACGGGCAGAAAAGGCCGGATCGTTAATATTGCTGTCCATTTCGTACACAGGTATATCGCTGCGTAGATGCGCTCTGAGCGCGTCGAAAAACGCAGCATCTGCAGCTCGGTCGCAGAATAGTTCTCCGTCGCCATCGAGAATCGACACGCCGCGCAGCGGCAGGAGAAAAGCCACCGGGCCCGCTGACGCGTTGGCTTTTTCGGCAAAAATCCGCCCCATCTGGGCGTTCTCCTCGCTGTTGGTCCGCATCAGCGTAACCGCGGGGTTCCATTCGTAAAACAGCCTTCCCGCGTCGCGATAGCGCTGAGGCACGGTTTCCATGCCGCCGAAGTTTGCCATATCGATGCAGCCGGGCACGATCAACTGGGGACAGCCCACGGCCCCGGCCGCGGCCAAGCGCTCAGGACCAGCGCTAAACACGCCGCCGCACACTTGGTCAGCCCACTCCGTCGTCGTGATGTCGAGCACGGCGTCCACGAGCCCTTCGCCAATCAGCGACTCCATCGTGCGGCCACCCGTTCCCGTGGCATGGAACACCAGCACCTCGTAGCCCCGATCGCCCAAGTCTTCAACGCAGGCGTTGACGCATTCGGTCGTATTACCAAACATTGATGCAACTATGATAGGAGACTCATCGACACCGGGCGGCGGCTCGCGCTCAATCATTCCACATACCGCCCCAGCCGCGCGAGAAAAAATCACGCGAGAGATTCGGTTGACGCCGGCCACATCGACGATTGATGGAATCAACACCACGTCCTTAGCACCGACATAAGCAGACGTATCGCCCGACGCCACCGTCGATACGCACACCTTGGGTACGCCCACCGGCAGAGCGCGCATAGCCGCCGTTATGACGCTACTGCCGCCCGATCCACCCATGCCGATGATGCCGGCAAATCGACCCTCTTCGTAGAGCTGTTTGACCAATTGAGCAGCCCCTTCGCTCATCGCCTTCATCGCCGCACCGCGGTCGCCGGCCGCGCGCAGTGCTTCCAGCGACGCGCCGCCGGCACGCGCAACATCGGCAGCCGCAACGTCGATAGGGAATTCAGCTCCATCTCCAACAACACCCGTATTGACGGCGAGCACCGAGCAGCCGCGCGCGGTAATTTCGTCGCGTAAAAAGGCATACTCAGCGCCTTTCGTGTCAAAGGCACCAATCATCAAAACAGTAGCCATCGCATCTCCTTATTGTGCTGCGTCAAATATGGCAAACGAGTTGGCTGCCTTCAATTGTGCGACCGCTAGTGCGGCGCAAAGTGCCGCAGGCGCAGGGCATTGCCGATTACCGACACCGAACTAAAAGCCATCGCCAGACTTGCCAACATCGGATTGAGCAACGGACCGCCTAGCAGGTAGAGCGCCCCAGCCGCAACGGGAATACCGGCCGCGTTATAAAAAAACGCCCAGAACAGGTTTTGCTTTATCGTGCGCATAGTCGCACGACTCAGTTCAACGGCGCGGGCGACGTCCTCTATGCGGCTGTTCATCAGCACGATATCCGCGGCCGACGCCGCTACGTCGACGCCGCTAGCAACGGCTAGGCCAACGTCAGACTGAGCTAACGCAGGCGCATCATTGATTCCATCGCCAACCATCGCCACGCATCGCCCCTCGCCCTGCAGTGCCTTGATCACGGCAACTTTATCGGCGGGAAGCACTTCGGCGTGCACTTTCTCTATCTCGACGCGTTGGGCAATATCGAGCACGACAGGCAGACGGTCACCGCTGAGCATGACGACATCCAAGCCGAGCCTGCGCAATCGGCGCACGGCCTGAAGACTAGAGGGGCGCAGTTCATCGGCTAGTTCAATCACGCCAACGAGCGCCCCGTTGTGCCCAACCCACACTCGCGTTGCGGAGCGCTCTTGGACGACTTGGTCCGTTTCGACATGCCCCTCGCCGATATAGGCGAGCGTGCCCACGCGTATATCGTCCTCCCCCACCCTGGCACGCGCTCCCTGCCCCACTTCCGCGACAAAGTTGCCAGCCGACGCTAGGTCGTGGCCTCTCTCCCGAGCATGGGACACAATCGCGGTCGCCAGCGGATGTTCTGAATATTGTTCAACGGCAGCGGCCCAGCGCAGCACGTCGTCAGCACCGCAGCCACCGAGCGGATGAATGGCGATGACGCGCGGCTTGCCGGCCGTTAGCGTGCCCGTTTTGTCGAGAACGACCACATCCAAGCGCTGTGACGTTTCCAGCGACTCCGGGTTCTTGACGAGTATACCCATCTGAGCGCCGCGTCCCGTGCCGACCATAATCGCCGCCGGCGTGGCCAGTCCCAAGCTGCACGGACAGGCGATAATCAACACAGAAACGAAGATACCTATAGCAAAGGTCGCGTCGGCTCCTGCGGCATACCAGGCAAGCGCGGCCACGGCAGCGACCCCCATCACAAAAGGCACGAAATAGCCAGAAGCGACATCGGCTAAACGGGCAACCGGTGCACGGCCGAGCTGAGCCTCTTCTACAAGGCGCTGCATTTGTGCGAGCAGCGACGCTCCACCAACGCGCGTTGCGCGGATTACCAGCGCACCACGGCCATTGACGCTTCCCCCCCAGACTGCATCACCCGGCCCTTTGGCCAACGGCAGCGATTCACCCGTCAGCAGCGACTCGTCGACCTCCGAAGTCCCCTCGACGACTTCGCCGTCTGCCGGCAGCGACTCCCCCGGGCGAACCCGCAGCAGATCGCCCTGTTCCACCTCGTCTACGTCAATAACGCGTTCCTGGCCATCGTCGATGAGCAGTGCCTGAGGCGGTCGCAAACTCAGCAGAGCGCGCATCGCCTCACCGGCTTGAGCCCGCGAACGCGCCTCGAGAAAGCGCCCCAAAAGCACCAGCGTGAGAATGGTCGAGACGGCGGGAAAGTAGGAGTAAAACGACGCGTCGAGGCCGAGCGCTACCCGCGTTAGCCCCCAAGCACTATAGGCAAAAGCGGCCGTCGTGCCGATCGCAATCAGCGTAAACATATTCGGCCCACCGCGCAGCAGCGCCAGAGAGCCATCGATATACATTTGACGTGCAATCCACATAACGGGCACTGCAAGAGCCAGATGCATTATGCCCACCTGCAGCGGAAAGTGCGCTAGCGACAGCTGATCCGGCATTGGCACACCCGCCATACCGCCCATCTCGACGACAAATAGGGGCAACCAGAACAGGAGCGCTTGGAACAGTCGACGGCGCAACCTGCTGATTTCGGTCTTCTTATCCTCGGCATGTTCAGAACTGGCAGCATCGGTCTTAAACACATAGCCCGCCCGCTCGACCGCATCGCGTAAATCGCGCCTTTTTACCTGCGCGGCATCAAAGCGCACGCGCACGCCATTGGTTGCTAAATTCACATCTGCACGGTGCACCCCCTCAACTTTTTCCAGCGCGCGTTCGACTCGCCGAACGCAGGCGGCGCAGTGCATGCCGCCAATGGCAAACGCGACCTCCTGGACAGACGTGCGCAGTCGCGCGCTGAATCCAGCCGCGTCCACGAGTTGAGCAATACCATCCTCCTCTATACGCTCGCTGTCAAAGTGCACCTCCATCTGCTCGGTAGCCAAGTTGACCTGCACGTGGACAATGCCGTCGGCCTTTTGCACGCGTCGTTCGATTCGGCGCGCGCAGGCCGCACAGTGCATACCGCCGATATCAAAGCTGCGACGCTGGGCTGTATCATCTCTCATTTACGCATTCCATCAGCGGGTAAAACGACCTAGAATATCGATCAGTTCGTCTACCGCATCATCGCCCTCACCCCCAGCAATAGCGCGCTGCACGCAGCCTTTGGTGTGGTTTTCAATCAGCTGTAGTGCCACTTTGTCTAGTGCTGCGCGCGCTGCGCTGACCTGGACTAGCACATCGACGCAGTAGCGATCTTCTTCTATCATCCGAGCGATACCCTGTATTTGGCCACCAATACGTCGGAGGCGCTTTTGCAATACGTCTTTATTGGGCTGGTGCACGTTCGGTGTCTGCGTTGTAGACATACATCACCTATTTCCAGTAGAGAGGGATACTGCGCACGGCGCGTATACATACGGCATTAATAGCACATTCTAATATACCCCCTGGGGGTATATTGACAAGAGCAAAAAAACATCCCGGAGCGCGCTCCGGGATGTTTCAAAGAGAAGCTCAGTCCCACGCGATAAGTGATTTGATGCGCGCCCAGCCCGTCTCTTCAACGGCAGTAGGTTCGGGTGCAGGCGGCGGCGGCGGCGTGCTCTCGGCGTCCCAAGGCAGGAATATATCACCTGCCGGATTCGGATCGCCCGCCTGCCACACGCCCTCTGGGTCACCCAACTCCTCGCCGTTGGTCGCTCCGTCGCCGTCGGCATCGAGCGCAGCCAGTTCTGGCCCCCATAAAACAATGCCAGCAAAGCCAGCCTGCGACAGAAAATCCGCTTCAATTTGCAGACCAAACGCATTGCGCGGTCCACCCCCGCCTCCACTGACGTGGCACATAACGCAGCCAAATGTCGTGCCGTTGGGCACCTGCCCCGAACGGGCGGGACGTGCCTCCAGCGGCGAACTAAGTAGACCAACAAACACCAGCATCGCCGACAGGATAATGGGACTGCTCTTCGTTGCAATCATTCGCGTTCTCCTCTTTCTCGCATTAGCGCAATACACCCTCTCTATCTGAATATACACACAGCGAGCCAACTTGCTGACGGGGTGTCCCCATCGCCTTATTCTTTGACGGCATCGCGCGACAATGCACGCTCTTCAATTGCGCAGTATAGAACCGGAACGAGCTGAGCCGTTAGCACGATAGCCACCATTCCACCCACGGTAGGAATGGCCATAGGAACTAAAATATCCGCCCCGCGGCCGCTGGCCGAGAGCACGGGTATCAGCGCGAGAATGGTCGTAGCGGCCGTCATCAGACAGGGGCGTATGCGCCGCACGCCCGCTTCTCGGGCCGCCGCGCGTACTTGTTCAATAGAGGTCGGCCGCTGTTCGGCGAAAACCTGACGCAGATAGGTAGCTACGACCACGCCATTATCCGAGGCAATCCCAAACAGCGCGAGAAAGCCGACCCACACCGCCACGCTCAGATTGACCGGCTCAATATTGAACAACGTGCGCAAAGAAACAGAAAATAGGGTTCCGTCTAAAAACCAGCTCTGGGCATACAGCCACAGCAGGACAAACCCCCCACCCCAGGCAACGAGAATTCCCGAACATACCAACAGCGTAGTAGAGACCCTTTTGAACAGCACGTAGAGCAGCATAAAAATCAGCCACAGCGCCAGGGGCAGCAGCACGCTTAGCTTTTTCTGGGCACGCAGTTGGTTTTGGTAGCTACCGGCAAACTCGTAGCTAACGCCCGGCGGTATCACCAGCTCACCTGTCGCACGCTGGTTGATGAGGTAGTCCCGACACTGTTCGACCACGTCGACTTCAGCCCAGCCTTCTTTCCGGTCGAACAGCACGTAGCCCACTAAGAAGCCATCTTCTCCCTTTATGATCTGGGGACCACGCACATAGCTTATGTCGGCTAGCTGACCTAGCGGGATCTGCGCGCGGCCGGGCGTTGGTATCAAGATGTCTTCCAATTCTTCTATGCTATCGCGCAGCTCGCGCATATAGCGCACGCGCACGGGGTAACGCTCTCGCCCCTCTACGGTCGTTGCGATGCGCTTACCGCCGATAGCCACCTCAATCACATCCTGAACCTGCTGCACAGAGATGCCGTACCGAGCGACGGCGCGTCGATCAATATCAATTTCTAAGTAGGGCTTGCCAACGATGCGATCGGCATTGACTGCCGCCGCTTCTACCGACGGCACTTGTCTGAGTCGCTGTTCGACGTCTAGCGCAAAGCGCTCGATCGACTCCAGACTAGATCCCTTTATCTTGACGCCCATCGGAGCGCGCATGCCCGACTGTAGCATCACCATGCGCGCGGCAATCGGCTGCAGCTTCGGCGCCGACGTCGATCCGGGCACTTGGCCAGCGCGAGCAATCGCCGCCCAAATATCATCGGTCGAGCGCACGCCATCCCAGGCTACTCGACCCGGATTGAGCACTGGATCAAGCGGTGGACGCCACTGGCGAAAAGGCCGTCCATCCTCATCCGGTATGATCCGCCCTGCTTCGTCGCGCATAAAACGACCGCGCACGCGATAGGGCCGTCCGTCGGGCGCCAGCGCCGTATCGCCCTCTGCCGTGCGATACCAATCTTCCTCGCCCTCGGCAAAGGCAAAGCGCACCCGACGTCCCTCCCCGTCGAGCACGTACTCCGAGCGATATCGCACGATGGTTTCAATCATTGAAATCGGGGCCGGGTCGAGCGGCGTTTCGGCGCGACCGAGCTTGCCCACGGCAGAAGCGACCTCTGGAATGCCGGCAATAGCTCGATCCTGCTTTTGCAGCACGTCCAATGCCTCGCCCATCGAAGCATGCGGCATGGTCGTCGGCATCCAAAGAAAGGAACCCTCATCGAGCGACGGCATGAATTCTTTACCCAATCCGGGAAAGAGCTTGCTCATCGCCTTGACCGGCTCAGACAAGCGCACACTGCGCGGCAAAAACGAACTGGCCACATCGAAGCCGAGCCACGCCAACGCTCCTGTACACACTAGCAAAATAGCAGGCAGTGAGGACAGCACTTTGTGCTGCAAACACCAGTCTAAATAACGAGGATAAACGCCCTGTCCCCACTTCAGCAGAACCAATAGACCACCAACGATCAGTACGACAAAAGCCGTGTTACGCAGCGTACCAGCCTCTACGCCTAGCGGTAACCAGCTCTGCGCAAGCAGTCCCATCGCACCCAACACGGCCACGACGATCCAGACGCGGTCTATCGCTTGACGCCCCCTAAACGGCAGGTGATCGCGCAGTCGCTGCACTAGCGCCCACAGCGCGATGGCCATTCCAATCCACCCTCCGTATACCGCACTCCACAGCACGCCACCCAGCACCCCTAACCAGCACGCCCTCCGGCGCATCTTCACGGAGAATTGACGCCCCCATAGCAGGTCGAGCAGCGGTGGCAGCACGGCCAGCGACAGCACGATAGAGGAGAGCAGAGCAAACGTTTTGGTAAGAGCGAGCGGTTTGAACAGCTTACCCTCTGCTCCCTCCATAAAGAAGACAGGCAAAAAACTTATGACCGTTGTTAAAACGGCCGTCAGCACAGCCCCGGCCACTTCGCGCACCGCGCGAAATATGACGTCTGTGCGCCGCTCTCCTTCGCCTGCTTCGCGCAGATGCCTCAGCACGTTCTCGCACAGGACAATGCTCATATCGACCATGGTGCCGATGGCAATGGCAATACCCGAAAGAGCGACGATATTCGCATCGACGCGAGCCAGCTTCATGGCGACGAAGCACAGCAATACGGATAGCGGTAACAGGCTCGATACTAGCGCCGCGCTGCGCAGGTGCATCAGCATAGCCAGCACGACGATTACCGTAACCAAGATCTCTTCGCTGAGCGCGCCAGACAGCGTGCCCAGCGTTTCTTGTATCAGCTCCGTGCGGTCGTAAAACGGCACGATATGCACCTGACTTATTCGTCCATCGGAGAGCGTCTTTTTTGGAAGTCCCGGGGCGATTTCCTCAATTTTTTCTTTGATCTGTGCTATGGCCTGCAGGGGATTCTCACCATAGCGGACGACGACAACTCCGCCAACAACCTCTGCTCCACCCTTGTCGAGCGCGCCCCGGCGCAGGGCCGGTCCCCGCTGCACGTGGGCAACGTTGCGCACGTAAATGGGCACATTGTCGCGCGCACCTATGACAGCGTCCTCTAGGTCGGCCAGCGATTTGACGAAACCCAACCCACGGATGACGTATTCTACGCGGTTGATTTCAATGGTCCGCGCACCCACGTCGCGGTTGGCCATTCGCACCGCATTGAAGACCTGATCGATCGATACGTCATACATGCGCATAGCGTCGGGATCGACGTCGATTTGATACTCTTGGACAAACCCACCCACCGAAGCCACTTCGCCAACGCCCTGTGCGCTGAGCAGCGCATAGCGCACGTGCCAATCTTGAATACTGCGCAGTTCGTGCAAGTCCCAGCCACCCGTTGGCTGACCGCGCTCGTCGCGCCCTTCGAGGGTATACCAAAAGACCTGACCCAGTGCCGTGGCATCTGGTCCCAGCGACGGCTTTACCCCTTCCGGCAGGGCGTCGGGCGGCAGACTGCTAATCTTTTCTAAAATGCGCGAGCGCGCCCAATAGAAATCAACGTCTTCTTCAAATATGGCATACACCGTCGAAAAGCCGAACATTGAGTAGCTGCGCACGGTGCGCACGCCGGGCACGCCCATGAGCGCAACCGTCAGCGGATAGCCAATCTGATCTTCGACATCCTGCGGCGAACGCCCCATCCATTCACTAAATACAATCTGCTGATTTTCGCCCACATCGGGGATGGCATCTACCGGCACAGGATCGCGCTCTATGCCATCTACCTCCCAGTCAAAGGGCGATGAAATCACGCCCCATAGCGCAATAACGACCGCCACAGATAGCACGATGGCTTTGTTGTGCAAGCAGGCGCGCAGCAGGTAGTCCAGCCACGAGGGTCTCTCTTCCGATCTCGATTCCATAGCACGTCTTTCTATTGCCCTGTTGTAGCAACGCTGCGCTGCTGGCGGCCACAGCGCAGCATAGATGCGCCGAAATAGGGATTTTCTATCGGCCCGATGCGCTGAATCCACACGGCGCCTCCACTGTCAAAAGCCATCGGACACTGATACAGGCCCAACTCCGACGCCGTGCCGGTGCCCACCTGATCGGCCAGTTCAATAAGAGCAACCGAAAGCGGCGAAAAAGCCGTGCGCGCAGCCTCTATGTCGGGCGCAATCAGTAGGGCATTGAGCGCAGTGGTCACACGCTTCCACAGTGCAGGGGCTGGTAGCGTGCCGGTCGCCCCCGCATCGAGCGCAGCCTGCAGCCTCTTGGCACCGAGCATAGCCTCCGACATGCTGTCTGCACTCAACCCTTGCTGAACGGATAGATACGAACTGAACACAGCCCCAACGAGCGCGTCTGCATCCGCTGTCTTCGCTCCCAGCACGCCGTGCGCCGCGTGCGCAGAGAGATGATCCGTGCTCATCATACTCGGCTTGGCTTGTATTTGCAGCGCACTGTCGATTTTAAACGCACCGTTAACGACGACCTGCTCGCCAACGCGTAGCCCCGACCGAACGATATAATAATCACCCGCGCGCGGCCCAAGTTCGATCTCGCGACCCTCATAGTGACCAGGTCGACCGGGCACGGCTACATAGACGACGGCTCGTTTGCCCGTTACCAGAGGCGCGGAGATCGGCAGCAAAAGTGGAGCTACCGTCGAATCGGACGAAACATCTACATAGCCCAGCGAATCGGCGCGCACCAGCGCCATGCCGCACACGTCGCACAGACCGGGCTGATCCTTGACGATTTCTGGATGCATTGGGCTGATCCACTTACCGGCGAGCGCCGCGTCGACGGCCTTACCGCTTGCATCCGCGCGCGCGCGCACGGTAGCCCGGGCAAGCATACCTGGTTTGAGCCGACCGTCGGTGTTGTCAACGTTGACGCGTACTCCAACGGTTCGGGTCTGTTCATCGACTAGTGGGTCGATAAAAGAGACGGTACCAAAAAAGCGTTCCCCGGGAAAAGATTCGGTGCTAAACACGACCTGCTGACCGTAGCGTATCCAGAGCAGATCCGATTCGTAGGCTTCGAGCTTGAGCCAGACGTGCGACAGGTCAACGATCGTATAGATGCGTTGGCCCGTTTGCACATAGGCCCCCTGTCCGACGTGGCGTTCAACGACGACACCGCTCTCCGGCGCATAGATTGTCAGGTGATCGGCCGGAGTACGTGCACGCTCAACCTGAGCAACTTGTTCCGCCGTCAGCCCCCATAGGCGTAGCTTTTGCCGGGCCGATTCTATAGTCGAAGCAGCCGTCTGACGCAGCGCAGCCATGGATTGCTCATCGAGCTGTTCCTGCGCGCGCAGTGCCTGCACCAATTCCTGCTGTGCCGTCAGCAGTTCAGGGCTATACAGATAGACCATGTGATCGCCCTCGTTGATTTGCACGCCCGTATAGTCGACGTAGAGGCGATCAATACGGCCCGGCACGCGAGCCGTCACGTCGCGCAGTCGCGTTTCATCAATGGCAATCTTGCCGACCATACGCGTCTCGACTTCGGCGAAACGCCGTTCGACCACAGCGGTCTGCACTTCCGCTAGCCGCTCTGCGTCGGGTGATAAAACGAGTTCGCGCGCACCTACTTCGGCGCCCGCGCTGCGCGCAACAACAATCAGCTCCATCGCACAAATCGGACACAGACCGGCGCTGGGCTGGCGAATCTGTGGATGCATCGCACAGGTCCAGACCTCAGCCGCGCTCGGCTCGTCCACGCCACGAGTACCCTCGCCTACCTCTACATGCTCGCTGGATCCCAGCCACCACCCAATTCCCAAACACAAAACGCCTATCCACACTATTTTCATTTTATTTTTCACGGCGAAACGCTCCTATCAGCGTGCTGCGATTGGGCAAATGTAGTCCAATGAGACGTTCGATCCGCGCGCGCTGCCGCCTACTCCCAACGCGAGCCTCGATCTGCGCTAGCTGCAGTTCAAGCAGCGTGCGCCCCGCGTCAATCAATTCAAAAAAGCTGCTCCGACCAGCGGCGAAAGACTGCTGAGTCACGCTGAAAGCCTGCTCCGCTTTGGTCAATAAGTCTTCTCCATACAGACCCGCTCTGCGCTCGCTCTCACGCCACTGAAACAGCGCTTGATCCAACTGGGCCAATAGCGACGTCTCTGCCGCGAGTAGAGCAGCCCGAGCGGCCTGATGGCGCGCCGTGGCCGCTTGCACCTTTGCCCTGTATTTATCGCGCCAGATCGGCACGCTGAGCGTTGCCATGACTACCAATGGATCACTGCCGCTGTCTGGACCCGCTTCCGGTCGCGCTTCCGTGCGCACATAGTCGACGCCTAACGTTAGATCGGGATCGCCTTCTTTCTCGGCTAACGCGATCGCATAACGGGCCTGTTCGGCTGCCGCGCGGAGCATCAGTAAATGAGGATGGGAGCGCACCAACTGTGCGCGCAGCGAATCTACGGATGCATCTATAGGCGCCTCTACCTCGATATTTTCTACCTCAATTACGGCAGCTGATGATCGCCCTAACAGGGCATTAAGCGTTGCCGTAGCCGGCTGCCGCTGATCGCGCAGCGAACGAATTCGATCTTCTAAACGCCCTAACTCAACCTGCACGCGAATCAAACTCCCGTGCAGATCATCCCCGGCGCGATAGCGCGACCGCACCACTTCTTCGAGGTAAGCCACCAGCTGCATATGGCCTTCCGTAACCGCGATAGCGCGCTCTAAGTAGTAGCAATCGAGATACGCATCAATGACTTCGACTACGAGCTGAGCGCGCCGATCTCTATAGCGCCATTGCTCCACCTCGGCCCCCGCCCAAGCTGTCTGGACGCGTAAGTCAAGTTCTCCCCAGCCAGGAATAGTCTGAGCTACGCTTAGGCGCTGCTGCTGGGATCCCACCCGCGTCTCTACCGAACGCAGAAAATGACCCATCGTCAGCTTGGGATCAGCCCAAGAACGAGCCGGTACCACCTCGTCCAGAGCAGCTTTCCAGCGCCACAGCGCAGTCTCTATATCGGGATTGTACAGCTGTGCATAACGCACGTAGTCCTCTAGCGGAGCGTGCGGATCTAATGGATGGCGAAATGACGCATCGACCCACTCCTGCTGCCACGCAGCAGGCGAAGTATCCTGCGCGAGCAGAGCACCCACCCACAGGAGTGATATCGACGCAAAAAACCGAATCCTACTCATAAGAGAAGTTCCCATTTTCACGTGTCTGTATATTCCGCGCTACGCACCTGTTAATCGGCGCCTTTCAACGTGCGCGAATCGGCCGAATCCGGAGCGATTGATCCGGCCGGCTTAGCAAACTACAGCCTATATGTGAGAAACGACGGGAACTCGCTCAAATGAGGAGCGAACAGTGGAGTTGGAACAGAGGAGGGGGGGTTGGTTGAATGGAGGGGGCAACGCTCCGGACAGAGCGCCGCGTGCGCAGCGGTCGCATTGCGTGCGACACACCGAGTAGGAGCGAAGCATCAGTAGGCAATTCAACGGCGGGAAGCGAAGGGGCATCCACTTCTACCTCACCGCAGAGGGCCGCACCACAGCAGCACACAGACGCCATCGCCGAACCTTCGGCTCCGACGTGACAGACCATGGCCTGCGCCGAAGTGCCGCACGCCCCGCACAGCAGGTCCCAACCGCCACCGTAGGCTACAAGCAGCACGACGAGCAAGCTGTGTACTAACGGCGTATTTTTTTTCTTTGTGCTCATCTAGTCGATTCAGTTCCATCGCTCGCCGTGGCCCACGATGGGCCGCAGCGCATGGAGTCATTGTGCTAATGGCGCTCTGTAAAGATAGAATATTTGCGGCAAACGCGCTGCGTCAATACGTCCAACGCACGCTGAGAGTCCAACCTTCATCTAACCGAGCCGGCACGAGCGTTAGTCCCCGCCCCGCGGATGCACGCGCGCTAATCCATCCGGCGAGCGTCCCGAGTCCCGCTCCCGTTACGACGTCCGAAAGATAGTGATGTCGTTCGTGAATTCGCGCCACAGGCACCAGGGCAGCTAGCGCATAGGCCGGCACAGCGACACGTCCACCGTAGCGGCGCGCAAGTGCCGTGGCCAGAGCAAACGCATTGGCCGAATGGCCGGATGGAAAAGAAAGGCGATTGCTGCCATCCGGCCGGCGGCGGCCGACACCTAGCTTGAGCGGGGCAACCATAGCGTTGGCCAACACCAGCGCGCGCAGCATATGACTAGAGGCACCAATGGCTTCTTCCGAGCCCCACCCCTGCGCGACAAGGCGCAACGCGACGGCACCGGACAGCGCATGTACTGAGTCGAGATAGAGGTTGCCCGCGTCGAGCAAGGGCTCGATATAGACGAGATCTACGGATCCCTTAACGGAGCTATCTAGGGGGTGGACCAACAGCCCCCCCACCAACGAAGCACCAACCCACACAGCAGAAGACGGCGTGCACAGTGCCGATACGTCTTCGCGCAGCAGCTGCCAGTCCGACGCGCCGTGCACCTGCGTGCAGGACAGCACAAGCCACGCCAGACCACACTGCAGCAGGCTCCTTCTCATACTAAGCGGAAGGCACCATCTGGCGCACGCCGTTGACGTACTGGACTTCATAATCTCCTTGCGGTACTTCCATAGCGCGCAGGGCCACTTCGCCCATCGTTACCAGCGGTTCTGACAGTGCGAGCAGTTCGTCGAATGACTCCTGCGGCGTTTTCCCCGTCGTATCGAGCACGACAGTGCGGTGTGCATGCGTAAAGAGCGATTGGGCAATTTCCTCGTCAAAACGACGCTTGATCTCACCGATATCACCTTCGCGCACGATGGGGTACTCATGCGGATTCTCCCGCATACGGCGCGCGATCTCCTCATCGCTAGCCGTAACGTGGAACATGACTATATCGGGCAGATGCTCTTCTAAGACCTGTGCCTCGTATAGGCGCTGAAACTGATAGGCATAGCGCTTATAGTAGGGGCTGTCCGGATCGTCGCCGTAAAAATCCGTGTAGATGGCCTCCTCTATATGCCAACCAGCAATCAGCGGACAGGCGTACTTCTTTATAATGTCCACGTGGTAGTGAATCTGCATGCGCTGCATGCGCTCTTTTATATCTTCCGGCAAACCCACCATAATTTCCCGCGACGGGGCGCTGAGCGTCGAATCGGGAATCGTAAAATGATCATCCCCGTGAATGCGCACCTTGCGCTGCCGATAGTACTGGCCCAACAGGTCGATTAGGGTCGACTTCCCTGCGTATTCGATACCGACAAAAATGCTGCGCATAGCGAACTCCTCTCCCGGGCAAAGAGACTGGTTTGTATATGTTTATGCGGTATATTCAAGGCGATTTAACATAAATAGACCCATTCACTCGATCAATCCGGAACACACCTCCATGGCCCATGATTCTTCCAAAGTAGGCGTACTCGTCGCGCAACTCGGCACTCCCAAGGCACCAACGGCATCGGCATTGCGTCCCTATCTGCGCGAATTTCTCTCCGATCCCCGCGTGGTTGACCTGCACCCGCTCAAATGGTATCCCATACTCTACGGGATTGTCCTGACGTTTCGTCCCAAGCGTTCGGCGGCGCTCTACGCCAAGGTGTGGACGGAAGAGGGATCCCCTCTCATGCTCTACTCAAAGGCACAGACAAAGGGGCTGCAGGAGCGACTCGGCGACGCGTACGACGTGATCCTCGGCATGCGCTACGGCGAACCGAGCATCGGTGCGGCCATGCGTCAATTTGCCGAACGCGGCATAGAGCGCATCCTCGTATTTCCGATGTACCCTCAGTTTTCTTGCTCCACTACGGGCTCGATCTACGACGCCGTTAATCGCGCGGCTATGGGCCGGCGCTGCCCCTGGTTTTTTGACCGCAAACGTGCGATGCCCACGCTGCGCTTTGTCCCACCCTATTACGACCATCCGGCCTATATAGACGCTCTGGCCACGCGCGTGCGCGAAAGTCACGCCCAGATCGAATGGCAGCCCGACTGCCACCTGATCACGTTTCACGGCATACCGCAGCGCTACGTCGATGAGGGCGATCCCTACCGCAGCCACTGCGAAGAGACCGCGCGCCTGCTGGCAGCAAATCTCGAGCTCTCAGAAGAAGACTGGAAGCTCTGCTTTCAATCGCGTTTTGGAAGAGAGACTTGGCTCCAACCTTACACGGATGAGACGCTGGAATCATTTGGCGAAAAAGGCGTCAAAAACCTGCTGGCAACTTGCCCTGGGTTTACCTCCGACTGTCTAGAGACCATTGACGAAATCGGCCGGGAAGGG
The DNA here is from genome assembly GCA_038119905.1 of Gemmatimonadota bacterium. Classification (GTDB taxonomy): domain Bacteria; phylum Latescibacterota; class UBA2968; order UBA8231; family UBA8231. Next base: position 39,755 of record JAYOKQ010000031.1, read on the forward strand.
GAGGAGGAGTTTACGGGCGGCGGCGGCGAGCGCTTTCACCTGTCTCCCTGCCTCAACGACCACCCCGCCTGGCTAGACGCCATGGCGCATATTGCGCGAGAGGAGAGCGTCGGTTGGGTGAAAAATTCTTGACATGCCCCCCGCATTTTGTGCATAATTGCAGCGCTTCGGACCATTATAACCCCTTATGAAAGCCGCTGCGATCGCCCATGAACTGCTTGCCCGAACCCATTGAGAGGAAGCTAACGCGCCTCGGCAACGCCCTCATTGATATTCAGCGCGCCCAACCCATCGTCGAACCCACCCAAGATGACGATGGGTTTTGGTTTGGGGGCGGTAACGCGGTGCGCGACCCGCACGACGGCAGCCTGCTGCTGATCGGCCGCTACCGCGACGCAGGCGACAGCCGCACCGGACTATCTCAGGGCACGCGCGGGCGCGAGCTAGCCATTTTTCGCTCGCTCGACGACGGTCGCAGCTTTGAAAAAATGCACGCCTGGGACAAGTCGGATCTCTACTGTGGATCGGCCGTCTTGAGCATCGAGGGCAGCGCCCTGCGCGTGACCAAACGCCGAGTCGAGGTCTTAGTCTCAACAGAGAAAGTGCGCACCTACCCGCGCCAGCTAAGCGACTATCAAAAGCCGGGAACCGGCATCTGGAGCATCGACCGCTTCAGCGCCACGCGCGTGGAAAAGCTGGCACCGCAAGAAGCGATAGCTCCTCTGTTGACCAGCAGCGACCCGGCCTACTTACACGTAAAAGATCCCAGCGTTTCGGGCGGCTTTCAGAACGGGCGCTCGCTGCTGATCTACTGTGCCCATCCCTACACGTGGTCATCGAGCACCTCAGGCTGTGCCACCTGGAACAAGGATGTGCTCGACGCGCCCAACCCCGATTTCTTTCCGCGCGGTTCCGCCTGGGATGTAGCCGCCACGCGCATCACCTGCCGCCTGCCCGTCCCGCGCGTCGGCGCCTTTGCTAACCTGCCCGCGCTGTCGCTCTACTTTTACGACGGCGCTGAGTGCCTGCGCCCGCTCGACGCGCACCAAAAGAGCGTTTCCCGCGCGCGCGGCTACTCCTGCGAAGAGCTGGGCGGTCTGGCCTACGGCTTTGACCGCGCCTTTCCACAGCTGCACCGCCTGAGCCGTTTGGCACCGCTCTTTGTATCGCCGCAGGGCACCGGAGCCAATCGCTACGTCTCTGTACTAGCCGAGGAAAACGGCGATCTCTTCGCCACCTGGGAGCGCTCCGCTGCAACGCGCGCCCAGCCGCTGGTCGCCCAT
>JAYOKQ010000032.1:0-40811 GCA_038119905.1 Gemmatimonadota bacterium
CCGCCCGTGCCACCCGTCATGCCGATCGATGAGGTGTCGGGAATAGACGGGTTGATATCATCGGCGTTGAGACCGAGCGTTTCGGCCACGATCATCGACATAGAAGCGCGACTACCGCCGATATCGACTGAACCTTCCTGCAGGTTGAGCGTGCCGTTGGAATTAACGGATATGGCTGCAGATGATTCGCCGCCGCCGTTAAACCAGAAACCCGAGGCTACGCCGCGGCCGCGGTGCACTCCTTCGAGCTTGCTCTTGTAGTGCTCGCTGCTGAAGGCGGCTTGAACCGTCTCTTCGCAGCCAATTTTCTTGTAGGTCGTGCCATCGGCGCGGCGGGTCCCTTCGCGCGCCGAGTTCTTGAGCCGCACTTCGAGCGGATCCATGCCAATGCGTTCGGCCAGTTCGTCGATGACGCTTTCCGATGCAAAGGCCGCGTTGGGAGCGCCTGGAGCGCGATAGGCCGATGATTTGGGCTTGTTGACGACGACATCGTAGGCATCAATGGTCACGTTGGCGATGTTGTAGGGACCCAAGATGCAGGAAGCTCCTGCGCCGACAGCCGAGCCGGGGAATCCGCCGGCCTCGTAGGCTAGATAGGCCTGCGCTGCCGTGATGGTGCCGTCCTTCTTGATACCCATTTTAACTTTGATGTAGGAGCCCGGGCCAGGTCCAGTGGCTTCGAAGACCTCGGTGCGGCTCATGATCATTTTTACTGGATGTCCAGTTTTGTGCGACAGAATGGCGGCTGCCGGCTCCATGTAGGCGGGGAACTTACCGCCAAAACCGCCGCCGATTTCGCAGGGAATGACCTTCACCTTGGAGACGGGAACCTGGAGGACTTCCGATACCTGCGAGCGAATTTCAAACGGGCCCTGCGTGCTCACCCATACGGTGATGGTGCCGTCATTTTTCCACCATACCGTCGTGTTGTGTGGCTCGATATAGCCCTGATGCACGGTTGCCGTGCGGAATTCGCGTTCGACAACTTCGTCGGCTTCGGCAAATCCGCTGTCCGTATCACCCATTGAGTGGCGGTTGTGGCTGGCGACGTTGCTCTTTTTGTCGGTCTTTTGGCCGAGTTCGCGCGTGGTGCGATTCTCGTCGAGCAGCGGTGCACCGTCTTGCATGGCCTTAAGCACATCGACCACCGGCGGTAATACTTCGTATTCTACCTCAATCAGGTCGAGAGCTTCTTCTGCTATGTGCGTGCTAGTGGCTGCTACGGCGGCAATAGCATGCCCCTTGTATAGGGCTTTGCCAGAGGCGAGCGAGTTCTGTGCGACTTCGCGCACGTTGACCATGGTTTCGCCGAGGTTTGACAGCTGGTCAACCGTTTCGACGAGATCGTCTGCGGTGGCCACGGCGCGCACGCCGTTGAGCTGCATCGCTTTGGACGTGTCGATGGAGAGGATGCGAGCGTGCGGATGCGGGCTGCGCAATACCTTGCCATACAGCATGCCAGGCAGGCGCACGTCGCCGCCGTATACGGCCGCGCCGGTGACTTTGTCTACGCCGTCGTGGCGTATGGGACGCGTGCCGATGACGCGGTACTTACCGTCCCCGGTGTAATCGGGATAGTCTTTGCTGGAAAAGGAGGAGGCCATGTGTTCTTTACTCCTTATGTGGTGTGCTGGGTAAAAGACGATATTAATGTGGTGTGGTAGGGGGGTCGCGTCAAGGTGCTGCTATGCGCAGCGGCTAATTTCTATCGATATTGGGACAATGGAAGAAAAACTCGATTTGTGGAACGATGCGCCCAGCCCGGTTCACCTGCAGGATGACTACGTGCACGTATGGCGTGCCAATCTGACCGTCGCAGCCTCACACGTCGAGGAGTTAGCGGATGTCCTATCGTTGGACGAGCAGGCGCGGGCGTCCCGCTATCCGCTGATGGAGAACCGCCGCCGCTTTATTGCAGCACGCGCAATTCTGCGAACGCTGCTAGCGCATTATGTGTCTCAGCCACCGGCCGAGCTACACTTTTCCTATGGCTCACACGGCAAACCCAGCCTGTCGGCCGAAACCGAGTTAAACTCGATTGCGTTTAACATGTCGCACTCAGGCGACCTAGCGCTATATGCTATAGCGCGGGGGCGTGCGGTCGGTATCGATGTGGAGTGGCAGCGTCCCCGAGTCAATTTCATGCGTATTGCCGAGCGATTCTTCTCGATTGAGGAGTGCGAAGCGCTCTACGCGCTGCCTGAAAGTGCCCGTCACGCGGCATTCTACCGCTGTTGGACGCGCAAGGAAGCCTATGTCAAAGCGCGCGGAGACGGTATTGCCGCTGGCTTGGATACCTTCTCTGTTTCGATGGACGATGTAGCCTGTATGTTGCGGTCGGACGAAGGACTAGGCGAAGTCGCGCGTTGGCATTTGGCCGATATTTCGCTCGGAGACGAGTACGTCGGTGCCCTGTGTGCAGAGGGTGCTGGCGTATCTATTGCTCGTTTCGTCTGGTCCCCAAGCGAAAAATCCTAAACAGCTATACTGGTCGCTATGCCGCGCATGTCCATTTCGAAATCGATATCGACCACTGGGGGACGGCTATAGTACCAGCGACCGCCGTGCCGTGCGGCCGGGCCCATGCGGGACAGAATGATCTGGTCGTATATATCGACCAGCGGATAGATTGTATAGATGTCGACGGCGTTGGTTTGTGCCCACGAACCGCCCAGTCCCAGCAGGCGTTCCTCCATGACGTCCATAACGTAGGCGGCTTTTTCGCGCATTGAATCTGGAGACGTATCTCCGGGGCGGATAATGCGTTCTTCTTCGAGGATACCTTCCAATAGTTCGCCTGCTCCAGCAACGACAAAGGTCTCCCTATTTATGTGCGGATTGGCTACTACATAGGAAAACGCGTGGAGTTGCGGTTCGCTGGGAGCGGCATGGGTAGGAGCGATATTCGTGCGTGCCACCGGATTGAGCCCATCGACAAAGAGACCCCAATCTTGTAGGACGGCACAATAGCCCTGGTTAAAGTCTATAAAACCCTGCATCGTGAACGGCGCCGGCGATCTGAGTTCCATACCGCACAGCGCGTTGCGGTCCAGTGCAAGTTGGTCCAGATACGCGGCCACTCGTTCAAAGCCCTGTTGCAACGGCAGCGGCTGTTCTAAGGTTGCGTGTACAATCTCATAGCCTGGATTGGCAATGACGCCGCAGGAATAGGGATCTATGCCGCGTAAAAAACGATAGTTGCCGCGTGGGTGTTCCAGTAGCATGGGACCTCGTATTCTGAGTAACCTGTCTGCAAATCGCTCGGCCACAACGACAAAGCGTTTTTTTCTTGACAGTATGGGTCTAGGTGTTATTGTACAAGGAAATATAGCATATAAGGAGTGGATCACCATGCCCCAGGTATCCCAGTCCCCATCGACGCCGGCGGGTCTGTCCCAGATGCAATCCGGTCAGATGCAAAATAAATCAGTTGCCCAGCGAGAAGAGCTGCGCTCGCGCGTGCTCGAGCGTGTGGACCAACTGGTGCGCGGCATGGAAGCCGTTGCTCAGCGACTGTCTTCCGACAATGTGAGCACGGCGCAGCGGTCGCTATTGGTCTCGCGTTTTAACGAACTTCAGCGCCGCGTCAATGAGATCGACGGTGTAGTCGGCAGCGAGGGGCGCGCCGATGCGGTGTCGCCCTCAGGTCCACCGCTGGCATTGGAAGTTGGCGATAGCAGCAGCGCTAACCGCACCGTGCGCACACTATCGCAGATGCGCCAGGGTTTACAGGCCGAGCGCGAAGCCGAAGCGGTATCGCCGCAGACGCAAGGCGGCCAGCGCGGCCAAGTCGTCGACATCATCGTGTAGACCGTTAGTCTTTGCGGCACACCCGGGGGCTGTTTCCCCGGGTTTTTTTGTGCGCTCGCCGCACGTCAGCGCACGTTTTTCTCCTAACAGCAGATGAGTGCAGGTATTTGATGGTCGAAGAATACGCGGTTTTACTGCGCAGTGAAGTCGAGCCCTATCGGCTAGTCGTACCCCTTTTGGAAGGAGCCGGCTGCAGGCTCATACGCTGGAACCCACTGGAGTCTGCGCCCGCCGCGGATGTGCTGCAGACGGTGCAGGGCGTATATAACTACGGTCACTTTCCCTTCACGGGTGAGTATATGGATTGGATGCCTGGGTTGCGCGTGATCAGCAACTTTGGCGTAGGAGTCGATCACATCGACCTCGAGGCGGCTAAGCTGCGGGGAATTCCAGTGGGCAACACGCCCAAGCTGCTGGACGGGGCCACGGCGGATATGACCTTTGCTCTGCTGTTGGCCGGTGCGCGCAACGTCGTTAAGGGCGATCATTTTGCGCGCAGTCCTCAGTTTACCGAATACGATCCCAGCTTTATGTTGGGCCAGGAAGTACACGGGACGACGTTGGGCATTATTGGCTTGGGCAGCATCGGCTACGAGGTAGCGCGGCGTGCCCGGGCCTTTGATATGAAAATTCTCTATCACAATCGCACGAGTAATGCAAAGGCTGAGACCGATCTTGGTGCCGTGTATGCAGAGTTAGATGAGCTGCTGGCGCAGTCGGATTTCGTCGCGCTTAATATGCCGCTTACGGACGAGACGCGCGGTATGATTGGACGACGTGAGCTGGGGCTGATGAAAGAAACGGCTGTGTTAGTCAATGCAGCCCGCGGTGCGGTCGTTGATCACGACGCGCTGTTGGAATGCCTGTCCCAAAAGGGCATTTATGCGGCCGCATTGGACGTTACCGATCCGGAACCGCTGCCACGCAACCATCCGCTATTGGCGCTGGATAATTTGATTGTAGTACCCCATTTGGGCAGCGCCACGGTGCAGACGCGCAACGCTATGGCGCAGCGCTCGGTGGACAACCTACTGGCCGGTCTGCAGGGGCGCGATTTACCGAGCCGCGTAGCTTGATGAATCCTTTTCAACGGATATGAAAATGAGCGATACCAAACACTATCGAGTGCTTATTGTCGGTTCGGGCCCTGCGGGTCTGACGGCTGCTCTCTATGCGGCTCGTGCCGACCTGGCGCCGCTCGTGCTCGAGGGATTACAGCCGGGCGGTCAGCTGACTATCACGACAGAGGTCGAGAATTTTCCCGGTTTCCCTCAGGGCATTATGGGGCCTGAGCTGATGGAGCATATGCGCGCGCAGGCGCAGCGCTTTGGAGCGGATACGCAGTTTAAGATTGCGACCCGAGTGGATCTATCCGCGCGGCCGTTTGTCGTAGAGACCGACGATGCGCGCTATACGGGTGATGTGGTCATCATCGCCACGGGTGCGTCGGCGCGTTTGCTGGGGATTGAATCGGAGCGCCTGCTGATGGGGCACGGTGTATCTGCTTGCGCTACCTGCGACGGTTTTTTCTTTCGCGACAAGGAAATTGTCGTCGTCGGCGGAGGCGATTCGGCAATGGAAGAAGCTACCTATCTGACGAAATTCGCCTCCAAGGTAACGATCGTTCACCGGCGCGAAACGTTTCGCGCTTCGCGCATCATGCTGAGTCGGGCCCAAGAACATCCCAAGATAGAATTTGTCACTCACGCCGAGGTCGACGAAATCTTACAGGTCGACGGTGAAAAGGCCGTGCGCGGCGTGCTGCTGCGCGATACGCAGACGGGACAACAGAGGGAGTTGGCCTGCGAGGGTGTCTTTATGGCGATCGGTCACGTGCCGAACTCGTCGATTTTCAGCGGACAGATCGATATGGATGAACACGGCTATATCCGCACCCGTGCCGACTCGACGGCGACAAGCGTCGAGGGTGTATTTGCCTGCGGCGATGTGCAAGATACCGTTTATCGTCAGGCCATTACGGCAGCAGGTACCGGGTGTATGGCGGCTATAGAGGCTGAACGCTTTCTCTCCCATTGATCCCGCAATAGAATCTGCAGCGTCCGCGTAGATCGGCGGGCGGTCACTCCATGCGCGATATCTTAAAACAATACGGCATTCGCCCCAATCGCCAGCTGGGGCAAAACTTTCTCTGTGACGAGGGCGTGCTGCGCCGCGAGGTCGCCTATGCCGATATCGATGCGATGGATGTCGTACTCGAAATTGGACCGGGTACTGGCAATCTTACGCGGAAATTGCTCGAGCGCGCCGGTCGCGTAATCGCCATCGAGCGCGACCGACAATTTGCCACTTGCCTGAGCGATTTACAGAAGCGTCATCCGCATTTGGAGGTTATATGGGGCGATGCGCTCGAGGTGGATTTCCCCCCCTTTGACAAGGTCGTGGCAAATCTGCCATACAAAGTTACCTTACCTCTGCTCTTTAAGATGCTGGATCAACGCTTCCGCAAGGGGGTGCTCATCTTTCAGAAGCGACTGGCCGAACGCGTTTGTGCCGGTGTCGGGGAAAAGGGCTACTGTCGTCTGAGCGTCGCCCTCGGTCGCCGTGCTCAGTTGGAAGTACTCGAGACGCTAGGAAGCGAAGTGTTCCATCCGCGTCCGGATGTAGCCAGCGCTATCGTGTCGATCGAACGTACCAAGCCGCGCTTTGACATCCCCTCTGAGGATTCGTTTCGCGTTTTGTTGGAAGCGCTGTTTTTACATCGCGAGCTCAGCGTCGAAGAGGCGCTAAAAAGAGCAGGAGGGCGCGCGTTTTCTGCAGAAGCAGTTCAGCGCATCGGTGGAAAGCTGCGCAAGAAAATCGTCTGTCAGGTTACGCCGCGTGAATTCGGTGATATTGCGCGCTTATGTACGACACCCCATCACACATAACGGGTGCTACCATTGAGCCTAGTCGGACCACTGTAAGAGCACGCCCATCGCCTGCGTTCGATCCCGTAAAAGCAGGTCGTACAGCGAAGGGGCTTGGGCAAAGGGGGCGCGGTGGGAGATGAGCGCAGCCACGTCCAACTCGCCGCTGGCGATAAGGCGAAAAAAGAGGTCGGCGTGCCGATGCTGGGTAAATGCGCCGGGGGCCGGATGCGGTGGGTGGGAACTGTTATGGGCACCAATGATCGATATACTCGGTGCATTACAAAGGTCGTGAAAATCGAACTGCGCCGTTGCGCCGCGCGGACTGCTGACCAATACGAGACGTCCCTGCTGGCGCAGGGTGGCCACCTGCCCGGCAATGGCATCGGGCGCGCCCGTTACTTCAAAGGCGACGTCGGCCATGTCGCCTTGGGTCTGCTCTCGCACATACGCGCTGGGATCGGTTTGATCGGGATCAATGGCACACATCCGCGGTGCTGCCGGCAGCAGCGATCGCCGTTGCGCGGAAAGCTCCACGCCGACTACGCAGGCACCGGCCCAATGGCAAAAGCGCGCCGTTAGCTGGCCGACTAGTCCAAGTCCAAATACAACGGCCTCTTCCCCCCAGGTTACCGCTCCTCTGCGCACCCCATTCATGGCGATTTCGGCCAGCGTGAAGAAGACCGCTTCGTCGGGATTGACCTCGGGCGGCAGGGTGCGCACGTGCGCTGCGCTGCAACAGGTGTAGGCGGCGTGTGCTCCATAGCTGCCAACGCGCCGACCTATCCACGCTGCGTCCACGCCCTCGCCGACTCCAACTACTTGTCCAACGTTGTTATAGCCGGGAACAAAGGGAAACGTGCCATACTGAGCCCAGCGCGAATCGGGAGCGGTTCCACCCTTTAGTATGGTTAGCTCGGTGCCCGTGCTGATGAGGGTGCATGCGGTTTTTACTACGAGCTGCCCGGGACCGGGCTCCGGAACGGTTCGCTCTTCGATGACGACTTGGCCAGGGGCTGGAAAGACGATAGTTGGGTTGGGTTGGTCCATACCGATAGCTCCCTTAGAGTGCGCAGCGCCGCTCAGTTGAGTGCATAGACTTCGTACTCATTTTCGCACGGATTACCGCGACTGATGTGCATGTACCCCGTTGATGCCTCTATCACTACGGAGAATACGCTGACCCAAAAACCGGTTGAGGGATGGTCGTTGGCGTGTCGACAGATTGAGTTTGGGTAATCTTGGTGGTCGCGCAGTGCATGCTGTGCCGTTTTGACTGTGAGCGCTTCGGTAGAGAGCAATCCGTTAATGCGTTTGAGGCGTGGTCCCGATTCGATCAATTCGGGGAAGTCGTCATTGATATGCGCTAGCTGTGGATGCAGGCAGTGGTTGGTATGGGTGACTAGCGCGCTGTGATGCAGTACGTGCACGTCGTCGACGGTGATCTCCAGATCGGCCGGCCCCTGTGGCGTGGCCAGCATGACATTGGCTGGAATGGCGCGCTCGGCTCGGCGCACGGCTGCGACTGCTTCTTCGAGGCTCGTGCTCTCATACAGCGCGCGCACGGTGAAATAGTGCGGCACGCCAACGCGGCGACTGGGCGCCGGTAGCGTGTTCAGACAAACGCCTATGCCCGCCTCATTGAGACCGATATAGGCGATGAGGCCAGCTTGGGTAATATTCATCAGCGCAGGTCCCTGCGTCGGTTTTCTGCGCAGGACGATGTTATAGGCGTCCAACTCTGGATCGTTGTCCCAGTTTTGTGCGACTATTCCGGGCGCGGCGAAGGAGGTGCAGCCAGCTTCTGGATCGGGCTGCAGCTGGTTGCGCACCTGCAGTAGGACCAAATCGTCAAAATGGACGCCCGAGCTCTGCGCCATGCCGCGCAGCTCGTCCAGTAGATGCGGTGCATAGTGCTCTACATAGGCCGCACTTTGGCGCGCTACATCGAGCGCAGAGGCACGCGATATGGCAATCGTTTTGTTAACGCGTTCGAGGGCTACGGCGGCAAAGCCCCGGATCTCTTCGCGCGCTGCTTCGCCCAGCTGCTGTCCCATTTGCAACGGCGTTCCGGCTACATCTACTTCGCGATATCGTTTATTCATGCGTTTTTCCTTCTGTGCGCACGGTCAGAACGACCTTGCCAATGGTGCGGTTCTCCGCCAGCATCTGCTGCGCTTCATCTACGCGCTCGATGGGCAGGATCGTATCGATAACCGGGACGATAGCGCCGCTGAGGATCAGTGGCCAAAAGCGCTCGGAAAAAGCGCGGGTGATGGACGCTTTTTCCGCATTGCTGCGCCCGCGCAGCGTCGAGCCGATCAGGTGCAGTCGCTTGCCAAGCACTTGGCCTATATCGAGTGTGGCGCGTGGTCCGGACAGCAGAGCGATAAATACGAGCCGTCCGCCGCGCTTGAGCAGGCAGACGTTTCGCTCGAGGTAGTCGGCCGCACTTATGTCTAACACTACGTCGACGCCTTCGCAGTGTGCCTGCACGGCTTCGGCGAAGTCGTCTGTTCGATAGTTGATCGCCAATTCGGCGCCCAGTGCGCGGCAGCGTTCGATTTTAGCCGATGTGCCAGCCGTAGCGATGACTCGACAGCCGGCCTCTCGGGCCAGCTGTATGGCGGCCGTGCCGACGCCGCTGGCACCGCCGTGGATTAGTACGGTCTCGCCGGCCTGTAGCTGCGCTTCGCTAAAGAGGTTTACAAAAGCGGTGAGAAATACTTCGGGGATGGCTGCCCCACGCGTAAAATCCCACTCTTTGGGTAGGGCAATTAGGTGGTCTGCCGGCACGGCTACGCGCTCGGCATAGCCGCCGCCTGAGAGCAGTGCCAGCACGCGATCGCCGACCTGCCAGCCGCAGACGTTTTTGCCGATCTGGCAAATGGTGCCAGCCATCTCTAGACCCATGTAGGGTGGTGCGCCCGGCGGAGGGGGATACTGTCCGACGCGCTGCAGTAGGTCGGCGCGATTGACGGCACTGGCATGTATGTCGACTAGGACCTGATGGGGAGCGCAGGTAGGATCCTCTACTTCTTGCCAGCTGAGTTGGTGCGACGAATCCACTACGATGGCGCGCATAGAATACCTGTGGGTTAGTGGCCGCCGCGCGCAGAGTGCGTTCGGGGCGGTCTGCTGAGTTTGAGTCGCCTACTCAAAAGTGAAAATGCGCCCTGTCGTATCGACAGAAACGCGGCGTATTACGTACAATACATGCGGGGGTTCCAATGTTAACCGCACCGCTTGGCTGGAGAGTTAAGTAGATATGAAAAATGTACGAGACGAGCAACTCTATCTATTTTACGATCCGAACTGTGCGCTGTGTATGCGCTTTAAGGATTGGATTATAGGGCAAGACGATGCAAGGCAGATCAGCCTGGTCGAATTGTGCGAGGGTATAGAGGAACGCTTCCCACACGTTGATTTTGTCCGTGCGGCTGACCAGTTGACCGCCTGTGATCGGCAGGGGTACGTGTATGAAGGCATGGCGGCTCTGCGCCAAGTGGTGCGCTACTTGCCCTCGGTCGCTCGTCTACGATGGATATACGATCTGCCGGGCGTTGCCCAGATGGCCACCGGCGTATATCGAACGGTGCATCGCGTGCGCAAGCGATTGTGCCTGCGCTGCGGCGGAAGTTGGATGCCGTCAGGTGCGAAACGACGACGTGCACGCGGTGCTCGAGGGAGGCAGCGCTAAATGGATGGAAGCATTACGCGCGATCGCGCCCAGGCCTTTTGCGAAGATATGCTGCGCCAGTTGGGTGTGAAAGACAGCGACGCAACGGCATGTAGCGAGCTGCTGGTCGAAACAAGTTTGCGCGGCGTTGACAGCCATGGGATTCTCTCGCTACCTATCTACGCGGAACGCATTTGCTCTGGACAAATTCGACCGGGGGCCGTGCTGCGCGTCGTGCGCGAGAGCGGTGCTACGCTGTGGTGCGATGGCCAACATGGACTGGGGCCAGTGCTGGCTATGCAGGTGGCCGATTTAGTTGCCGATAAGGCTGGAGCTACAGGAGTGGGTATTGCTTCGCTGATCAACGGCAATTACGTGGGTGCGCTTGCACCCTACGTACAGCGGATCGCCGCACGCGGGATGCTGGGTATTTGTGCAGCCAACTCCACGCCGCGCGTTGCTCCGCACGGCGGTCGCCAGGGCGTGCACGGGACCAACCCGCTGGCCTATGCCGTGCCGTCAGCTAACGGAGAACCGGTGGTCTTTGATGCCGCAACGGGACATTCTGCTGCGCGCGTGGCCGCCGCGCGCGAAGAGGGCACTGCACTGGCCGATGGTATCTTGGTCGACCGAGAGGGCCGTCCGTCCAACGATCCAAGTGCGTTGGCAGGAGGGGCGCTGCTACCGGTTGGTGGTGCGCTGGGCTATGGCATAGGTCTGCTGGTGGATCTACTATGTGGCGGTTTGAGCGGTGGACCGTGCGGCAAAGATGTTCCGGCAGTCGATTCGCTCGACGGCCCGTACGGCTGTTCGCTGTTTTTGCTCGCTATAGACGGCGACTTTTTCGCGGGACGAGAGGCTATGGCCGAACGCAGTGCATTTTTATTCGACAGCGTGCGGCAGATCGCTCCAGCTATGGGCGCGGGGGCGGTGCGAGCACCGGGAGATCGTGCGATAGAAGAGCGGTTGGTGCGGATCGCGCAGGGAATTCCGCTTAGCGCACCGCGTTGGCAAGCAACGATAGGACGCCTCAGGAAGTGCGGCTTGGACGTAGAGACTTGGGTGTAGTGCGCTTGCCCCACAGAGAGGGAAGGCATAAATTTTACCGTATAGCACACTTTAGGCGGTGTGGACTACCATGACAAATATAGAAATCAAAGCGCGCTGCAGTGACGTCGAGCGCGCCGAAGAAAACCTCAACGCAATCGGTGCGGGGCCGGCCGGCACATTTCATCAGCGCGATACCTATTTTCGCATTGCCGATGGGCGGCTTAAGCTGCGCGAACTCGGTTCGGATGACGGTCATCTGATCTACTACAAGCGCGACGATTTAGCCGGTCCTAAGCGGAGCGATTACGAGATCGCCAAGACGGAAGATCCCGAGGCTATGCGCTCTATGCTGAGCCAAATTATGGGCGCTTGGGTCGAAGTCGAGAAGACGAGACAGGTGTGGTTGTGGGAAAATGTGCGCATCCACTTGGACGATGTGAAGGGATTGGGGCAGTTTGTCGAACTCGAGGCCGTTACGGAAGAGCAGGGCGTTGAAGAGAGCCATCGCCGCGTGGAAACGCTAATGCGCGCGCTGGAGATTACGAGCGACCAGCTGGTAGAAGGTTCTTATGGCGATCTCCTCGCTGCACAAAACTAAGTATTGCATCTCACGCTTAGCGCACCGTATACTATAATCACCATGGCTAAAAACAATTCACATGTTCAGGGCATTGCCGTGCAGATCTTCGGCGAGGAGTATCTCATTGCCGAAAGCGATGCGGTAAAAGTGCAGAAGATTGCCAGCTACGTCGACGAAAAGATGCGCGAAATTGACGGTCAGCATCCGGGGCGTATCCCCACGAGCAAGCTGGCAGTACTAGCGGCGATGACGATAGCAGACGAACTCATGCAGACACTCAGCGAACAGAATCGCTTAGCCGAGACCGCCCAAGAAAACCTGCAGCGCCTGACGGAACTCGTCGACGCACGCGCGAGCATGGTTACCGAGCGGGTCGACGAGCTGTCTCAGCCGCGCCGCCGCTGGCGCGAAGAGGGCGAGCCTCAGTTGGACCACGCCGCTGCAAAATGATGCGGTTTTTCTCCTTCATTACCTTTCTACTCAGCACAATTCCATTCATCGGTGCGTTGGTCGGCTGCACGCCGCCGCCGGCCTATGATCAGGCCGATTGCTCAATGTACACGGAGTTGGGTCCCGTGCGGGCCAATCCGGCCGGAGCCATGGGGCGCAATGTTGAGGTGCAAATATCGCTGCGCGTTTGTCCGCCCGAAGAGGGTTTGGCCGAGATAAAGCGCAAACGCATCGAGCTCAAACACAATATGCTGCAGCTGCTGAGCGCCAAGACGACGGCGCAGCTCGAAGACCCTTTGCGCGTAGAGACGCTGCAAAAAGAAGTGCGCAAAATGGTCAACGATAACGTGCTGAAAAAGGGCAAGGCCGTAGAGGTATTTATTACGGGCTTTGAAGTCCGCTGACGCGCGTTACGCTCCCGTTTTACTCCGCAAATAAACGTTCAACCTCGTCGCATAGATCCCGCGCGTGGGATGCGCTATCCGCTTCGGCGATAATGCGCACAACCGGCTCCGTATTCGACGCGCGCAGGTGAATCCACGGGCAGGCTAGCTGTCCGCTCAGGTAGAGCTTAGAGCCATCCTGTACGGGATGCACGTAAGCCGATGGGTATCGCGCTAGGAGTCTATCCAAGGCGCGTTCTAACTGCGCAGTGTCGCTCTGCACCTTGCGCTTTTCTATCGCGTATGTGGGTAGCTGATCCAAGAGGCCTTCGATCGACCGATTGCTGCGCGCCATGGCTTCTAAGACGAGAGCTACGCCGACGGCGGCATCGCGTCCGGGATCGATATCGGTCAGTATGACGCCCCCGTTGCCTTCACCGCCGATGACGGCCCTCTCTGCCAGCATCTTTTCGACTACGTGGACTTCGCCGACGGGCGTGAGAAATACCGGACAGCCGTGGGCACTGGCCGCATCGCTGACGGCCTGCGAGGTCGAAAGGGTCGTCACAACGGGACCGGGACAACGGGCGGTTACGGCTTGCACGGCTAGTGCAAGGGTGCTGTCTTCGCCGATAGCGCGGCCGGATGAATCGACCATGGTTACGCGGTCGGCGTCCGGGTCAATGGCAAATCCGAGCGCGCTGTCCGTGGCGCGAACGGCCTCGCCTAGTTGCATCAGATTGGCAGGGATTGGCTCCGGTTCGTGCGCAAAGTGGCCGTCTGGTTCGGCATTGATAAAATGCGCTTCCACGCCGAGTGCCTCTAAGATCTCTGGTATGAGCAGACCACCCGTACCGTTGCACGGATCGACGGCGACCTTGAGTCGGGCGCTGCGAATGACGTCGACGTCAATATGGTTGAGCAGGCGCTCGATGTGGATTCGCCGTGCTTCGGCAAAGGAGAAGGTGTGTATAGAGCCTCCTTCCTGCTGGCGAAAGGTGCGCTGATGATACAGATGCTCGACGTGTGCCGCCTGCTCTGCGTTGAGGAATATGCCGTCCTCACGTATTAGTTTGAGTCCATTCCAAGGAGCTGGATTGTGGCTGGCCGTTATAATGAGCGCTCCCTGTGCCCCGAGTTCGCACACCATGAGTTTGGCGGTGGGCGTTGGGCATGTTCCCACGTCATACACGCAGCAGCCGGCCTGGGAAAGCGCCGCTGCCGCGACTTGGGCAAATTGGGCGCCCGATGGCCGCGTGTCACGCGCTAGCACGACGGTGGCCCCAGCCGGCAGCGACGCGGCAAAAGCTGCGGCAAAATCTGCTACGACTTGATCGGTTAACGAGCGACCGGCAATGCCTCGTATCCCGGAGATACTAACGATGAGCGGTGCTTCTTCTGACATATTGCGTGCTCTCCAAGTCTGCTAAGTGTGCGATAGTTCAATGCGGATAGGCGCGGCGAGCTCAATGCCTAATTGGCGCGCGGCATGGCCCTGGTTAACGGATATTTCCACTAAATCAGCGCTGCCGATTAGGGCCAACAGTTGACCCGGTGCAACGTCGGCGTAGGTCGTATTTAGACCGTTTATACGCGCTGTGCTGCCAACCCGTATGGAAGGGTCTTCGCCCAGTTTATCTAGGACGTGACGGGGGATATTGCTCACGAGGTTGCCGAATTGGTCGATGTGAATAATATGGCCTTCGACGAAGTCATCGCCTAGTTGGCACGTTGCCGATGGGAGGAGAATCGGATCGGTAATGGGCGTGCCGATTTCGTCCAGCGGCACGCCGTCGGACAGTCGTGCTGCTGCTGGGGCAAAAAGGTCGCGACCGTGGAAGGTCGCGCTCTGTCGAACGGGTGGAAGACGAGTAGAGTCAATTGCGTAGATCGAACCTTCTACTTGGTTGAACGCAAAGCTGAGAAGGCCGTTGTCGGGGCCAACCCACAGGTGTGTAGCGCTGGTAAAAGCGAGCGCTCGGCGCGCGCTGCCGACGCCTGGGTCGACAATCGCACAATGAACCGTTGTTGGGGGAAATTCGCGGGCAGCATAGTGCAGAACAAAGGCACCGTGCGCCACGTTCTGAGCTCCGATATCGTGGCTTATGTCGATGACGTGGGCCCGGGGAGCGATACGTGCGATGACACCCTTCATGGCGCCAACGTAGTAGTCTTGGAGACCAAAATCACTTGTTAGAGTGATAATGGGATCGGTCAACTCACCCTCCAGAGGGGGATTCGGCGTCGCTACCACCGCTTTCGGTGTCGGTTGTCGCGTCTGCGGTCGTCTCTTCGGTGGTTTCCGAACCGGCGTCTTCGCTCGCGTCTCCGGCGTTATCAGAGCCGGTCGTATCGCTCGGAGTATCCGTTACTTCGGTCGAGTCTGTCGCTGCACCTGTTCCGTCGTTTAGGCCGGGTATTTCGCGGACTAGAAAGAGCTCGACCTCGACCAGCACGGTGTCACCTTCGACGATAGTGATATTTTCGGCGCCGCCTTCAAAGAGCAGTTCCCCGTCCGTATCATAGCCACGCAGAGACAGGGAAAAACCCGGCCCGGGAGCCGAGGTGCCAATGATACCGGTCGCAGGACCTAGCGGTGAAATATCCAGTTCTTTAGTGATGGTCGGCGATCCGGGACCTGCCAGAACGGCCTCGATCCGGTAGACGACGATAGCCAGGGCTTTGGCCATGGGCACCTGTAGGGCAATCGACGCTATGGGTGGCTCTGCTCCTTGAGCGGCCACGTCGTAGGGATTACTGCGCTCCAATTCGCCGCAGCCGCCGCCGAGGAACCATAAGATCACTGTCCACAACACGAGTTTTATAGGGTGCATATACGTTCGCTTTCTCTACGTGTAATCTACAGGCAGAGTCGATAGATGACCACTGTTTTCTATTCCTTGACAGCGGACTGTGGGCCGCGTACCGTCTCTCCATATGTCGAAAATATACCCTTTTCTAATTCTTTCCGTTCTCGCTGCCTGCATTGGTCCTTTTGCCGGCAAGAAATCCGAGCCCTGGCTAGCGGGCCCGCCCCATTTAACGGGCCAGTTCGACAGCGAAACGGCGACCGTGCGCATCCAATGGCCGGCTGCCGCCGAGCGTGGCTTCCTGCGCTACGAAGTTCAGCGCCAAACCGACGGCGCATTCCATCCGTTCGCGGAAATTGCCGATCGACTCGACACGACGTACGTCGATGAACGCCTCGATGCAAATGAGATACATCGCTATCGCGTAGTCAGCTTTTTCGGTTCGGGTGATTCCGTGCACGAACTGGCATCGACGACCGCTTCTGGTTCCTTCCATTCATTTGTCAACGCTTGGCCGACCGAGCCCGACTTTACGCCCACGCGTCTAGCTATCAGCGGCCGCGGCGTCGTACATGCAGTGGGCGCGGGCAGCGGCAAGGTCCTGCGCTACGATCGCGCGGGTAATGCACTGACGCCGCTGGTCTACGCCGAGAGTAAACTGGCCTGCATGGAGACGAGCACGTTAGACGGCCCTGCGCTTGCGCTGGATTCGGAGGAAAACCTGTACATCGCCTATAACCTGCTGCGGGCAGAGGGGGGGCCGCGCGCTTATTGGAGTAAGTATGATCGAGACGGTCGCCTACTGTGGACGCGTCCTCTCGATGGGTTATTTGCGCGCCACATCGTGATCGATGGCGAGGATGTCTTTATCGAGAGCATCAGTCAACTGCAGCTTTTCGATCTCGAAGGTCAGCGCAAGACCCAGTATTTGATTCCGGCTCTGTTGGTTTCTAGTCTGCGCATGTGGCAGGGTCGCTTTGCCGCGCTGATTGAGCCGGTTTCTTTGCTCGACAGCGACTGGCAGACACCGCGTCTAGTCGTGTACGACAGCGCCGATCGCAAAAAGGCGCGTCAGGTGCTGGGCCGGGACGAGAAATCCCACATGGATCGCGGTCCTGGTGTGCTGCGGAGGCCGACGGATTTCGTCGTTGACGAAATGGGTAATCGCGCCTTTGTGGTCAATGCGGGCCAAGATCGCGTCGAAGTTTTTCGCGACGAAAAGTTTTCTACCCGCTGGGGGAGCGCCGGCTCTGAACCAGGTCAGTTTCGCTTTGGTGGTTCGGTCGAAGTGGTCGAAGAGATCAATGCCGGTCGCACTAGTGCGCGCACCGTGGTCGCCGGCGGCATTGCTCGCGATGTCGATGGCTATATCTACGTCGCCGACGCCTTTAATCATCGCATACAAAAATTTCAGCCATGATGTTAGCGCGCGCACTCTTGTGTCTGCTGCTGTGTGTTCTCAATGGTTCAGTAGAGGCCAAGGGGGGATACAACGTATGGGCGAAAGAGAAGATTCGCTACCTAAATGACCGCATTATTCGCGATCCCTATAATCCGCAGCTGCGCCTGCTCATGGCCAATGCGTATATCGAAGACGGCCGTAAATTCGAGGCGAAAAAAGAGCTGCACAAGGCGTTAGAACTTGATTCGACCTTTGCCGAAGCTTACTGCAACTTAGGCGTTGTGCTGCACAGCCAGGGATATGCCGAAGAGGCCAAGTCGAACTACGAAACGGCATTGGAACTCGATTCTACCCTTGTAGAGGCGCGCGCCGGCTTGGGCACGTTGCTGTGCCGCAGCGGCCAACAGGTCGAGGGACTGGAGCACTTGGAGATCGTCATTCGCCTCGATCCGGATCATCTCGGTGCGCTTTATAATATGGCTGTTGCCTATCATCAGGTCGAAGACTTTAAACGGGCGATTGCGTATTTTGAAACGCTGATGGAACTGCGGGACGACTATCCCGGAGCCCAGATTAATCTGGCGCGTGCCTACTATAGTCTGGGGCTGTTACGCCTGCAGGCCGAGCAGGCCGAACTAGCCATTGTCGCTTTTGAAAAGGCCGTCCTGCACGAGGCGAACAACAGCAATATGCATTTTGCCAGGGGATTGGCTTATCTAGAAGCGGAAGATTGGGCGGGGGCGGAAGGCTCGTTTAAGCAGGCCGTAGAGATCGAATCCGACTACATTCCCGCGCTGCATAATCTGGGGTTGGTCTACGAGCGGCAGGGCCGTCTTGCCGAGGCCGAGGCAGCGTATCTGCGGGTGCAGGAACTGGCACCGCACATGTCGTCCATCGAGGCGGTAAAGCATACGACCTACGACGTGAAATACCTCGTAGAATGAGGCACACAGCCGTGGCGTGTCGTTGACTTTTTTTCTGTGAATCCGTAAAATATTTCAACTGTCCATAACGCAACAGACATGGAATTCATTGGGGCTGCGATGGGCTGCTGATGTTTCTCTTTCCGCGCTTAAGCGCAGGCAGGCGAGAAGTTGTCTGGGAGTGCACTCAGCGGCGACTCGCCCTTTTTGTATAAGGCAAAGAAATGGCCAAAGAAGAAGCGATTGAAGTTCAGGCGGTGGTCAAAGAAGCGTTGCCCAACGGCTACTTCAAGTGCGAGATGGAAAATGGCCACGAGATCCTGGCTCATATTTCTGGTAAAATGCGCAAGTACTACATTCGCGTTTTGCCGGGAGATCAGGTCACGGTGGCACTTTCTCCCTACGACTTAACGCGGGGTCGCATCACGTTCCGCAATCGCTGATCTGCACAGTTCAGCGTGTTTTAGCACGTCCTTCCCCTTATTGTCGAGTGGTCTAGCGTTGGACCACTGCGGACAAACTACGTCTTTCTCCTCCGTGTACTGCATTCTCTAAGCGGGCTATCTATGGTTACGATCGGCATGTATTACGAGGTGTTAGAAGGCAAGGAAGAGGTCTTTGAAAAGGCCTTTGCCAGCGTGTTGGGTGCGCTACAGGAAGCGGATGCGCACCGCTCGTCACGCCTGCTGCGCGACGTATTTTCCGAGCGTAGTTACGTTATCATGTCCGAGTGGGCGAGCGAAGCGGACTTTAATGATTTTATAGCGTCTGAGGCCTTTGCCCGCGTCGTTAACTGGGGCAAAGAGCAGGTTTTATCTGCGCGTCCACAGCACGTAACCTATCGCGGCGACGAGTAATTACAGGCTAATATGGCGACAAAAGACGAGCATTCGTACAAGGCATGGCCCTTTAAAGAAGCGGGGCAGATTCTCAAGCAGCGCCGTCCAAACGGCGACCGTCCCATTCTGTTTGAAACTGGATTTGGTCCGAGCGGGTTGCCGCATATCGGCACCTTTGCCGAAGTAGCACGCACGACTTGGGTGCGCAATGCGCTTGCGGAGATCAGCGGCTTAGAGACGCGCCTAGTCGCTTTTAGCGACGACATGGACGGGCTGCGCAAAGTGCCTCTCAATCTGCCGCAGCAGGAGATGCTCACTCAGCATCTGGGCAAGCCGCTGCACGCTATTCCCGATCCGTTTGGCGAGCAGGAAAGCTTTAGCGGATATATGAACGACAAGCTGAAGAAGTTTCTCGACGCCTATCGCTTTGACTACGAGTTTCAGTCTTCCGCTGAGGCCTATCGACGCGGTGACTTCGATGAAGGCTTGAGCATTTTGTTGGAAAAGGTGCACGACGTGCGTTCGCTTATCGTGCCGACGCTCGGCGAGGACAAGCGCGAGCAGTGGTCGCCGTTTTTTCCGCTGTGTCCCGAGTGCGGTTCCGTATACCATACGCGGGTAACCGGCTATTTTCCCGAGCGTCAGTCTATCGGCTTTGCCTGCGACGGTCTCGTCGGCGACGTGCAGGGCTGCGGCGCAAGCGGTGAGGTTTCCGTGCTGGGGGGCCAGGTAAAGGTGGGCTGGAAGGTAGACTGGGCGCTGCGCTGGTTTACGTATGAAGTAGACTACGAGATGTACGGCAAAGATCTGATTGAATCGGCCAAGCTATCCGGACGCATCGTGCGGTTAATGGGCAAACAGCCTCCTGTTGGTTTGACCTACGAGCTGTTTCTCGACGAAGAGGGCAAAAAAATAAGCAAGAGCGTGGGCAAGGGACTTACCGTTGATACCTGGGTTCAGTACGCTCCCATCGAGTCGTTGCTCTACTATATCTACCAGAATCCGCAGCGCGCGCGCCGTCTCTACTGGGACGTAGTGCCCAAATGCGTCGACGATTACCTAGATGCGCTCAGGCGTTTCCCTGAGTTCGACGCAGAGAAAAAGCCGGAGCAGGACGTATGGCATATCGGCCAGCGCGGTGCGAACGTGCCGGAATACGGTGCCCAGGTTAACTTTTCCATGGTCAATAATCTCATTTCTGCGCTGGGAGCCGACTCGGCCGAACTCCTCGTCGACTATTTGCTGCGCTACGACGAGCAGGCCACGTCTTACCCCGACGTGCTGCAGGACTTGGTGGAAAAAGGCCTCAACTACTACCGCGACTTTGTGTTGCCGAACAAGACGTTTCGTCAGGCCGACGACCAAGAGCGCGCGCTGCTGCTGCAGATTGCCGAAAAGATACAGGGGGTCGATGCGTCGGATGAAAACGCGCTGCAGTCGATTCCCTTCGATATTGCACGCGCTGCGGACATGGAGCCGAAAGATTTGTTCCGCCTGTTTTACGAGGTCGTCTTGGGACAGGAGCGCGGCCCGCGCTTTGGATCTTTTGCCCGTATGGTCGGCGTTGATACGATTCGCGATATGGTGCACGCGCGCCTAGCCTAGGTGTGCTGACGCCGCCTGGTGTCTCCATGGCAGAGCAGCAAGATCTATTCGCCGATATTTTACCGCCCCCCAAACCGCGTCACGTCGAGCGCTTACAGAGAGTGCAGGACGGCCTGCCCGCGACGCTGCACTTGGGCACGACCAGCTGGAGCAATGAGGACTGGCAGGGGCTGATCTATCCAGAGGACTGCGCGCCCGCCGATTATATCGAGCACTATGCCGACGTATTTGGCTGCGTGGAGATCGACTCGACCTGGTACCGTATTCCCACGGCTAAAGCCGTAGAGGGCTGGTTGAGGCGTACGAGCGCATCCTTTCGCTTTGCCGCTAAAATTCCTCGCGTTATTTCCCACGAAAAAGGTATGGTCGACTGTCTTGGTGAGATGGAGGCTTTTCTGGCTGCTATGGAGCCGTTAGGTGACCGCCTGGGACCGTTAGTCATGCAGTTCCCCTATGTTGCCCGCGCTCAGGATCCGTTTGAAAATGAACGCGGCGCCGACTTTATGGCTCGCTTGGAAGGGTTTTTACCTCAGTTGCCCACGCATGCGTTTCAGTTTGCCGTCGAAGTGCGCAACGGGCGCTGGCTCGGCGATGAACTGCTCGATATTCTGCGCGGCAATAACGTTGCTCTCGTTCTCAATAATTACTATACCATGCCGCAGCTAAGCGCACTGCGGCGGCGCATTGACCCGCAAACGTCCGATTTTCTCTACGTGCGATTTCTGGGCGATCGCAAACGGATGGACGAGTACGTCGAGGGGATGATTGAGCGCGGCGAGAAGGAGCGTCACTGGGATGGGCTGGTCTGGGAACGCAGCGCCGAATTGGTAGATTGGGTGGACAGCCTGCAGCAGATGGTTGGGCAGGCGCCCGAACGCGACGTGTATGCATTCTTCAATAATCACTACGCCGGCTACGCGCCGGGATCGCTGGGTATATTCGCCAAAGAATGGAAGCGCCGCGCGGCCAACAGCAGTGCTTAGGCCGGTATCATACGATTCTATTGGGGCAATTTAATTACGGGTTCATCTGGATCGGGCCGATAGAGAAGTAGCGTATGACCCAGCACCTGCACGAGGTGCGCACTGGCAGCCTGAGCAAGCTGCTGTCCGGCCGCTTTACGCTCTAAATCACAGCTTTTTTCCAGGCGCACCTTGATGAGTTCGCGATTGTTAAACGCCTCTCCGAGAGAAAGCAGTAGAGCATCGCTGATGCCGTCTTTGCCCATGTAGACCGTTGGTTTGATGGTGTTTCCCTGCCCGCGCAGATAGCGCCGCTGTTTACCGCTCAAGTCGTCCATTCCGTCGTCACGATACCGTATAATGAGTGTTGATAGTTCCTCGGTTAATACGTCGCCCAATAGCTTCTTTGAGGGCGCTGCGGATCAACCGACGCGAAGGAGGTAATAGGGCGGAAAAGCCAATGGCGTCCGTCATAATACCCGGTGTGAGCAGCAATAATCCTCCCGCCAGTATGAGCACCCCATCAATCAGCGCATCGCCCGGTGACTGGCCTTGGCCGATGCTATGCCGCAGCCGCCCAAATACCAGTAGGCCCTGTGAGCGCGCCAGCGCCGCACCGGCCGCACCGGTAACCAGCACGATGGCAATGGTTGCTAGCGATCCGATGTGACGTCCGACCTCGATGAGTAAGGCAAGTTCGACAATCGGCACGAGTGTGAACAGAAGGAATAATTTAAAGAGCATAAAAAAAATATACGCGGTCCGGGAAGCGATGTCGAGATGGAATGGAATTTGCCCGACGGCGTTCTGTGATAGCATACGTGGAATGGACTCATCGCCCCGGCGCCTGGTGCGCGCTGGCTTTTGCCGTCGGTATTATTGCGTCGCAGTCCGCTCGGAAGCCGCTGACAGACGGGGTGATCGCCGTGGGGTGCTTGATGGCGATCGGTCTGCTGGTTGCCAGTGCGCTGCGGCTGAGCGCGGGCAAAGGTGGCTGGGCCGACGTGGCGCTATTAGCCGTTGTATGCTGCGCAGGGGCCCTGCGTCACCATAGCGCCGCGCGGCTGTTACCCGCCAACCACATAGTCCGACATCCCGGGCTGTGGGGCGATGCGCTGCTGCGCGGTTATATCGAGGGTGAGGTAGTGTCGTTGGGTGAAAAGACGCGCTTTGTTCTCTCACTGGTTGATATTGAGGTTGAAGAGGGGCGCTATAGCGCGGTTGGGCGAATTTTGGTAACAGTGCACAGCGGGCTAGTCGGCGTGAGCTGTGCCGATCTTATCGAGGTAGAGGGTAGGCTGCGTCGTCCCTCGCCTACGCGCAATCCGCGCGGATTCGACTATCGAGCCTATCTCGCCGAGCACGGGATTGATGCTACGCTATCTCTGCGTTCGACCGCGCTGATACGCCATGCTGGAGCGCGGCGTCCACTGCATTGGAGTGAGCACCTAGTATTGCCCATGCGGCGTTTAGTGCGCGATGCCGTTAGAAACAACCTGCGGGGCGAGCGCGCGGGTCTGCTGCTGGGTCTGCTGCTAGGCGAAAAGGAACGCATTGCTGACGACGTGCGCGCGGATTTTAGAAAGTCGGGTCTAGCGCACGTGCTCGTCGTCAGCGGCATGCACGTCGGAATTATCGCTCTCATCGTTCTCAACGCGCTGTATCTGCTGCCGCTACCGCGTGCCTGCTGTCGTGTGATGACCATGGTGTTCCTGCTGTTTTATGCGCTGTTGACCCAACTCTATCCGCCGGTGATGCGCGCCGTGCTCGTGGCCTGTATCGTACTGGGTGGTGCCCTAGTAGAACGCGATGTGGACGCGTATAACGCGCTGGGTTGGGCGGCGTTAATCATCATGATTCTATGGCCCCTACGCCTACTCGGCCTCAGCTTTCAACTTTCTTTTGTCGCTACGCTGGCCATGGTTGCGCTGCATGGCCCGCTGATTCGTCTACTGCCGGATCGTTGGTGCAGCGCAGACGCGCCATTAGGCCGCTTTGTAATGCAGCCGCTCTGTGTCTCATTGGCAGCTCAACTAGCGACGGTTCCTATTCTTGCGTTACACTTTCAGGAGTGGGCACCAATCGGTCTAGGGCTGCATTTGCTCGTTGCGCCTTTGCTAGCCGTTGCGCTCGCGCTGGGTTTGGTAACCGTTGGTGTCTATGCCGTCGATCCGCTTCTTTCACTCGCGTTTAATGGTGCGAATTATTGGGTGCTTGGTGCGCTGATCTCCTTAGTTGAGCAAGGTGCAAACGGACCGGGTTCATTGGTTGATGTGCCGCGCCCAGACATCGCGTTCCTCGTTTTTTTTTCACTGCTGCTGATACTCGTTCCCTTTATGGAGTCGCATCGCGCCGTGCGCAAAATGAGCCTATTGGCGCTGCTCGTTTGGCTCAATATCGCTCTGTGGAGTTACGTGCTGCGCGATCGACCGTTGGAAGTGTTCTTTCTCGACGTCGGTCAGGGCGATGCGGCGGTGGTGCGTATGCCCAATGGACGCGTTCTCGTCGTCGATGGAGGCCAACGCAGCACCCACTTCGACTACGGTGCACGCGTTCTACGTCCCTTTCTGTCTGCGCACAATATCCGCCACGTCGATGTCGTCGTAGCGTCGCATCCGCACAGCGATCACGTCGGTGGTTTGGTCGCTTTATTGGAGTCCGTGTCTGTCGGCCATTACGTAGACAGCGGTCAGGTATATGATTCGTGGACGGCTCGTCGACTGCATGCGCTTATAAACGAGCGCGGGATTGTCTACCACCGCGTGGCAGCAGGGGATCGCTTGCAGGGGTTAGGTGATGTCGAGGGGCTAGTGCTACATCCCTCCATCTCTTTTGTCGACGCCGCCGGCGATACACCGCGCGGAGTGAACAACGGGTCGATCGTGCTAAAACTGCGCTATGGTACGGTAGAAATACTTCTGACGGGCGACGTAGAGCGCGAAACAGATCGCGCACTACTGGCTTGGGGAGAGCATCTGCAGGCGGATGTGTTGAAAGTGGCCCATCACGGCTCCAGCACTTCTTCTAGTCTGCCATTTATACGGGGCGTCGGTCCGCAGTGGGCTATTATTTCTGTGGGTACATTCAATCGCTTTGGGCATCCGGCAGACAGCGTGTTACGCGCTCTGTGCTATGCGGGGGCACAGGTCGTGCGCACTGATTTACACGGTGCTATAAGGCTGCGCAGCGACGGTGCGAATATCGCCGTCTCTACGACCATCGAGCCAAGTGCTGGCGGTTTTTGTGCTCAGTTCAGAAGAATGGATGCAAACAGTAACGGCGCAGTAACGCGCTAGCGCATTCTACCAAACGCGCCATGCGATCGCTTTGTCTAGGGCTGCGCGGTCAATATTGCCGGAGACAAATGCGTCAATAGTGCCTTTTGAAACCTCCATATACAGGCGCTGAGGGCTCGGTGCATTTGCGGGCCATCGCACATCTACGATAATGCGTTCATCGTCACCGACTCCGCGTAGCGTGGTGCCGTAATTGACGACGGCTTCACTTAGTGCACTCTGAAGCCGTGGAATGGGATCGCCTTGGCTTATGCCTGAGGTCGCGCGGTGGGGCGGTGGGAAGGGAAGCGCTCGCATGGCCATCGACACGGCCGGCAAGGGTGCGTCGATAACAATGATGGCACCTAAACCGACCTGATAGCCGCTGAGAACGCTGGGTGGGTGGTGTGTCCCCGGTGATGCATCGCGCACGAATTCGCCGACGATGCGGGCGAAAATAGACACTCGCTCATCGACCGGTTCGGCGCGTTGATCGATGTCTGTGCGTTTGTCCAAAGTATGCACATCTATCTTGCCGCGCCGGTAGCTATCTATATCGCTCTTTTGCGCGCTGATAGATAGCGTCGACGAAGAGAGAGGGCCGTGGAGTGGTGGTGGGGGGAGCGCCGCTAGCTCCGAAGCGATGAAATCGAGTGGTAGCGGCGCATCACCTGGAGTGAGAGTATCGACGACGACGCGTATCTGCCGAGTGATGCCCCGCGTGGGGCCGCCTATGAGCGAATCGACATGGGAACCTGCAGCGCGGGCTATAATATCGACGTCGATTTCACGCGTTAGCCCGTCCTCGGCGGCGGCGTTAGCCGGAGGCGGATCACCTACAATGACCTCCACATTGACTTCTCCACCACCGGCGACGATAGGAAGATCCATACGGTGATAGAGCATGCCGACGCGATCCTTCTTATTGAGTTGGCCAATCGCCCCGGCGTAGTCGCGTAAAAAATCGCGCAGCGCGTCGGGAGGGCCGACTAGGTCGCTCGCTTCGGACGGCATAGAGGATTGATGCCAGGTGCTGATGCTATTGTGTCGTCCCGCCTCGTCAATCCACGTGCGGGTGTCGCCGTGCTGTGGGCCCTGTGCTCCACCGATACCCTCTACGAGAAAGAGTACGCCATAGCTTTCGATATATAGACCGCGCACGTTCGGGCCAGCGCCCAGTGGGACAGAGATACCCGTATGGTGCAGCGACTGTATAATGCCTTCGGCAATGCGCAGGTCGCGCTGCATCCGGCCTGCATCGAATTCATCTGCTGCCGCATCGCCTAACGGTTTGAATAGAAAAAGGGCGAGGAGCATGCAGGTCAGAATTGTCTTCATAAGTTGTTTTTGTCGTTTGCGATAAAGAGGGTATCCGATATGTTCGGTGGCTGTGTGCACACGAGCTACGGCCGCTCTGTGCGCTAGTTTTCTATATATCTCACGATATACTCGCGCAGTGCGTCGGCCGTCTCATTCCAAAACGGATCGAGCACGTCGGCATTAGCCGAGCCATTTTCCTGACTGCAAAAATTAAAGGGTTCCTGCAGAAGCAGCGCATTGCTCTCCCAAGAACGCAGTTCGACGCTGAGTTCGACGCAGGGCTTTAGGTCGACGTTGGAACCGCTGAAGTTAAAGTTGTCAACGCCAAATGTAAGGTGATAGTCGGGTTGGACGAGCACGTTCGATTCGCGCTCGCGGACGGCCCATAAAATGCGCTCCGACTCCGGCAAGCGCCGCACGAGGGCGGGAATTATAAAGCGCTGTACTTCGCGCACCTGCTCGCGGACAAAGGCTTCGTCTTGGGTGTTGAAAAAGATAAACAGAGGATCTAGGCCGACTTCAAAGCGGTTGGTGTGTCCACCTACGAGCAGGCCTAACGCTTCTTTTTTACCGCTGACCACGTCATCGGCTAGCGCCCAGTCGATGCTGTTGAGCAGGAAGGTGCGGCTTTGAAAAAAGGGCACACGCGACTTGCGTGCCGCTTTTTTTATTCCGCTGTCGAGCAGGTGGTCCTTGTCGCTGTCGAGTATTTTTCGCGCTTCGTCGCTTAAATAAGAAAGCAACTTGCTGGCGCGTTTGGGATCGACATCCGGTTCGCCCTGCAATGTCAGTGTTTTCCAGGTCGAACTCTTGCTTTTGCGCTGGCGTTCGAGCGTGTCGAGGAGCGCGTTCAGTCGCTCCGGTAACTCGTCTATGGGCACGCGACTCTCGCGTGAGAGGCGGGCTAAAAGCTCGGCCGAGTGAGCTGGTTCACCGTCGTCAAACGTTTCGTATAGGGCGATGAATACGTCGTGGCGAAACCGTTCTTCGTCAAAATCGGCCCAGGCGATGCTCGGCAGTAACAACAGGCAAAACAGCATTTTCAAGGCAATTATCTCCGTGTATATCGATCGCCGTGCGGGCGTTCAGTGGGTCTCTTCCCGCGCTCCGTCTGGCGCATCCGATAGGTCGATCCAATAGCGTAGTTTTTCCATTCGTCCGCCGCTGGTGCGGCCCTCGGCGCGGAACGTGCTGCGCGTCATCTCAATGGCGCTTTCAAACTGGCCGCCGTTGTGTTCAATGATTCTGCGTGATCCGACATTGTCAGCATCACAGGTGACTAATACGCGTCGTAGATCGATTTTTCGCGCCGATTCAAGGGCTAGTGCGAGAATTTCCCTACCGTAGCCTTTGAGTCGCTTCGATGGGCGAATGCTGTAGCCGATATGGCCGCCGTATGTGAGCAAATACGGCGAGGCAAGCTCTGGGCGTATCGAAGCTTGGCCGATGTATTCGTTCCCGTCGATGAGCCAAAATACATGGTCTAGATACCAACCCTTCTGTCGGCGCGCTTCGTCTCCAAGGCCGCGCAGATCGTGCACGAACTGCACGAACTGGTCTTGCATAGAGCGCAGATCATAGCCTAGGAATGTGCTGTAGGTCGAATCGAGACGGCCCTCTTGAGCAAAGTCATGCGCTCCTTGCAAAAAGCTGTCTCTATAGGCAATGGTCGGCTTGACGAGCGTGCTCATGGGAAATCCGTCGCTTGGGGTTGGGCGAGCAAACTACAGCGATAGGGACTCGGCGTCAAGAAAAGGACCCCTTGTAAAGACGGCTCGAGCCGCGCAGAGGGGAAGACAAGTAGAGCGGCTATAGTTGCGTCTACTCGTGTGGGAAAGGAATCCCTTGCGGCCACGTATCCTGCGGCTGGTAGTTCAGTATAGTGCGCGCCGGTTCTAGGTCGAGTCGCATGGCATCTGGCGGTAGGCTCGTGGCGAATACGGTTGCGCATTCGCCGGCATAGGGCGTCTCCGACTCTACGCAGCGTTCAAAGAACCGACAGGCGTCGTCGTGGCTAAAATAGACGCGCGGGCCGTGCTCGTATTGAGCGAGTCGCTGTGCTTCGCCCGTGTTGCGAGGAAACCAGCCCACGCGCACGTTGATGACGGATAAGCTGTGCACGCGGGCATACATATCCCCCATATCCTCTGCCCACACTTTGGTTAGGGCGTAGTGGTTGGTCGGTTTGGCACCGTCCTCAATGCGGATGAGCCCCTCTTTTTGGTGGCCGCTGATTACCTGTAGCGAGGAGGCTAGCGCCAGGCGTCTGACCCCTGCTTCGGCCCCGGCCGCGCACACGTGATAGAGACCGCGGACGTTGGGTTCTAGGAGGACCTGTAGAAAGTCTGCGTTGTTGGGATAGGCGCCGAGGTGGATGATTACATCTATGTCCTTTACGGCGCGCTGCACCGCCTCTAAATCGCTTAGGTCGCCCGCGATTTGGTCCTCAAGATCTGGATGCTCTTCCAGTGAAAAACCCCGTACGTGATGTCCCCGCGCCTGTAGATGTCTGCAGACCGGAGTGCCTATGGCGCCACTCGCTCCGGTTACGAGGACGCGTTGCGGTGCAAAATGATCTCTCATTACAAATGCTCGTTCCAGCTTGTATGATACTTAAAGTCCCTTGTAGGATGCTGCAAAATCGAGTCTAAGCAAAAAGGGTATTGTGGTAAAGAGAGCCGTTATAGCGGATTGGAGTGTGTGACCTTTGTCCGCCGCGGGTCGTCTGGCCGTTGCTTAGATCTGGCCAGATGGCGTTAGGCACAACTTTTGTCTGTGCTATGTCTAGGCGTTTTTGTACAATAGAGGCGCTCTATAACTACGAGAAGGAAGTGTCTGCGTTCAGTGGATATCGATCACATTAGGAGAATGGTGCAGCCGGCGCTTTTGCGCCTGTGTATTGCCCTCAGCGTAGCGACGGTCGTCGTCGCCTTGCTTTCCTCTGTGCCCGTGCTTGCTGCACTGGCATCGGTTCGATCGCTCTTGCTCGTGGCAACGATCGTGTGTTGGGGAATACTTTTCGTATTCTACAGTCTGCGCCAAGAAGCGCCGCGCAAAGTCGTTTCGACTCAGGGGCCGGGGGGAGATGTACTGCAGATTGCCACGCTTCATGCGCTGCCGGCTGCCTATGCAAAGAGCCAAGGGGGCGATTTTGCTCAGGGAGAAAAGCTGCTGCGCAGCGGCCAATACAAAGACGCCGCTGCTGCGTTTCTACGCGCGCACGAGCACACCATGCATCCGGCCTGTGCCCTCAACGCCGGTACCGCGCTGATATATATTGCCGACTTTGATGAAGCACGTGCCGCATTGGAATCGGGTTTATTGCGCGCCCGGCATTTGGCGATTCGCTCCATAGAGGCGGCACTGCGCACGGTATTGGGAGTGCTCGAAGCGCGTCAGGGCAATATGGCTGAGGCGCTGGTGCACTACGAAGCGGCTGCCGTTCTATTCCATCAAGACGGAGACGGTCGAGGCCGAGGCGATGCGCTGCTCAACGGGGCCAATGCCTGCGTGCACCGCGGCGATTGGCAAGGGGCGAGGCATATGTTGAGCGATGCCGTGCGCGCACATCGGCGCAGCGGAGGTTTGCTTGGTCGGGCCAATGCGCAGGCCTGTCGCGGCTACATACAGATTGAGTGCGACGAAGTAGAAGAAGCGCTGCACTCGATTGACAGAGCTACCGCGCTGTACCGCCAGGCGCGGAGCGTATCGGGTCAGTCGCACGCCTGTATGCTGCGCGGTAATGCGCACTTTAAACAGCTTGACTTAGATGCAGCGCTAGCCGCTTATCAGGAGGCTTCTTCGCTGTGCAAACAGTCGGGTGATTCGCTGGGTGAGGCCAGCGCTAAGGTCAATCTGGGCAACGTACATTTCAAGCAGGGAGAAGTGGCTGCGGCACTGGCTGCATACGAGGGGGCGCTGGCCGTGCACGAACGTGCTGGGAACCTGTTGGGGCAGGCGCGCACGTTGACCAATATGGGATCGGCCCTAGCGCGTTTGCGCCGGGGCGATGAAGCGCTGACTGCGCTTGAACGGGCGCGCATGCTCTACGAGCGCATTGGGGCCAAGGGCCGTATCGTAGATATGGTGGATCGGCTGATAGCCCGCATAAAGCGGCCTCGTCGCTGAGGGCGATGGCCTCGAAAGGGGAAATACAATGGCAGATACCATCCGACTGAAGGTCAACGGCGTTGCGCGCGATATCGACATCGACGCGCAGACGCCGCTGCTGTACGCGCTGCGCAACGATCTAGGGCTCAAGGGCGCAAAATACGGATGCGGGCTCGAGCAGTGCGGTGCCTGTAAGGTGCTTATCGACGGTCAGGCTCTGCCGTCTTGTGCGCTGCCCGTATCCGAGGTGGCCGGACGCGAAATTACGACGGTAGAAGGGCTTTGCGAGGGTGAGGTCCTGCATCCCGTGCAGCGGGCCTTTGTCGAAGAGGGTGCGGCGCAGTGCGGCTATTGTACGGCGGGTCTAATTATTGGTGTCGTGGCGCTTTTGGAGGAAAATCCCCGGCCGAGCAATGCGCAAATTGGCGCTGCGCTAGAGCGTCATCTGTGTCGGTGCGGCGTGCACAATAGAGTGTTTAAAGCGGTGCATCGCGCCGCGGAGGAGATGGCACGATGAGCCGCATTGATGACGCACTGTATGTAGAACGAGACGGCCGTATAAGCGTCTTTATGAGCAAGGTCGAAGTAGGACAAGGCCTCAAAACAGCCATTGCTCAGCTCGCGGCCGAAGAGCTCGATATCGATTTTTCGCGGGTCTTAATCGTGCGCGCCGATACGGCCCTATCGGCCGACGCGTCCTATACGGCTGGCAGTAACTCAATTCAGACCGTAGGTGAATGGGTTCGCCGCGCGGCGGCTAGCGCGCGCCATGTCATGCTGCAGCGGGCCGCCGACGCGTGGGGCGTGGATGCGACGTCGCTGTGGGTTGAGGATGGATTGATCAAGGAGCGCACCGGCGTGCGGCAGATTACCTACGGTCAGCTGATGGGCGGACGCACTTTTGACTGCGATATCATCGACGATATATCGCTCAAAGACCCGTGCCGTTATACCACGGTTGGCCGCTCTGTTCGCGGCGATGATTTGGTGGCTAAGGTGACCGGTGGCGGTTCATTTATACAGGACCTCGTGCTGCCAGAGATGCTGCACGGGCGCGTCGTGCGTCCACCTGGTCCACGCGATATGCTGATAGATCTTGATCGCGATGCTGCAGCGCACATTACCGGCGTTTTGGCCGTGGTGCGCGACGGGCACTTTGTCGGGGTGATAGCCGAGCGCGAGGAGCAGGCCGTGGATGCGGCCAACGCGCTACGCGCTGCTGCCCGGTGGGAACGCAGCGCACCGCTTCCATCTAGCGATGCCATATACGATCAGCTGCAAACGGGAGAGGGGCGTTCGTTGCGCATTGTTGATGGTGCTCCGGTCGATGGTGATGTGCCCGAAGTGAAGGTGCCCGCTGACGCGAAACAGACGCTGCGCGCCCTCTACAAGCGCCCGTTTCAACTGCATGCATCGCTGGGACCGTCCGCTGCGCTAGCGCGTTGGAATCAGGGCCAGCTGCATGTGTGGAGCCATACTCAGGGTGTCTTTCCTCTACGCGGTGCGCTCGCCCAAGCGCTGGGTGTCGATGTGGAAGCTGTCCGCGTGCAGCACGTTGAGGGATCCGGCTGCTATGGTCACAACGGGGCCGATGATGTGGCACTCGATGCAGCGCTATTAGCTCGCGCGGTGCCCGGTCGTCCCGTGCGCGTGCAGTGGATGCGTGAGGACGAACACGCCTGGGAAGCCTGTGGATCGGCTATGTTGTTGCAGCTGCAGGCTAGTCTGGATGCACGCGGCCACGTCGTCGATTGGAATCACGATGTGTGGAGCTTTACGCATTCGGGGCGTCCACGCGCTTCCGAGGGGGTTTCCAACTTGCTGGCGGCATGGCATCTGGAAACGCCGTTGCCTGCTCCCCAGGCGCGTCCTGGAGGCGGCTCGCATGGGGGCATTCACCGCAACGCAGATCCGCTCTATGCATTTCCGCACCGACGCGTAGTAAAGCACTTTGTACGCGATCAGCCGCTGCGCGTATCTGCGCTGCGCGGTTTGGGTGCCTACGGTAACGTATTTGCAATTGAATCGTTTATGGATGAGCTCGCTTTGGCTGCCGAATGCGATCCGCTGGATTTTCGACTGCGTCACTTAGAAGACGAGCGGGCCCGTGCCGTGCTGTGCGCGGCAGCCGATCGGGCAGGTTGGATGAGCGGTGTCAAACGGGGTGCAAGCGGAGCGGGGCGTGGAATGGGCATTGGCTTTGCCCAGTATAAAAATGAGAAATGCTACGCCGCTGTTGTAGCCCAAGTGTGCGTAGAAAATGACCAGATCCACTTGGAGCGCCTAGTCGTTGCCGCCGATGCTGGACAGATCGTCAATCCGGAAGGTATGGCCAACCAGCTAGAGGGTGGCGTAATGCAGGCTGCCAGCTGGACGCTGTATGAACAGGTTCGCTACGGTGCCAACGGTATAGAAAGCCGAGATTGGGACACGTATCCGATTCTGCGCTTTGATCGAGCACCAGAGATCGAGGCCGTTTTACTAGACCAACCAGCGCTTCCGAGCAAGGGGTGTGGCGAGGCTACGCAGGGGCCGACGCCTGCAGCTATCGCCAACGCGGTCTTTGTCGCCTGCGGTGCTCGTCTGCGCGAAATACCCTTTACGCCTGAGCGCGTGCGCGCTGCGCTCGCCCACTAGCGTGTTGGCAATGAAAACGTTCGCGGTGCGGAGATCTGTGTGATGAAAAAAGTGCTCTTACCTGAGTTGGTTAACTGCTGTAGAAGCTTCTTGGGCGGTGGACCAGAGTTACTCTAGGGTGTTAAAGCTCATGGAGATCAAAAGCTCTGGAAGTCAGGGGACGGTGATAGAGGAATTGGTGCCGATCGCTGTCGTCGTTGGCGCGTTGATACTGCTGATTGTAGGCTACCAGAAATATGGGCGATCGCGCGCAACGGTGCGGCAGCCCAAGCGAGCAGTGCACAGAGCTGGCTTTAATGAATAAGCAAGAGAAATGGGTTTCCAACGCGCCGAGGCGCGCCTGCTAAAAAAGCTGGCCGAGCGCGTGTCGCCGCAGCGCGCAGCGCATCTGTTGGAAACGGAAACGAGCCGTGACCAGTTGGTTGAAGCCGTGCGCAGACGGATGCAGCGACGGGGGCGCCGCCGGCGCGCGCTGAGCCCTACTAGGTTGTCTATCTCTTAGTTAGCCCAATGCCTGGGCGGCGCGAGCGGCCATATCCCAGAAACGGCCGGGAAACGTGCCCAACACCAATACCATTACCATAGAAGCCAGTGCGGTCAGTCGCACCCACGGGCTTACTGAAACGGGTGCGGCGTCGACTGCCTCTTCGAGGTAGGCGGCGCGCAGGACGATCAGATAGTAGTACAATGCGACTACGCTATTCGCCGCAGCAACCAGCACGAGGCCAAATTGGCCCTGTTCAAGGGCGGCCGAAAAGAGAAACCACTTGCCGATAAATCCCACCGTCGGCGGTAGGCCAATCAAGCCAAATAGACCGATTAGAAGCGTCGCCGCCATCAGCGGAGATCGCTGGTGCAGTCCCTTGAGTGCATCGATCGATATGAGATCGCTATCGCGGCCGACCTCGCAGATAACAAGAAAGCACGCAACGGACATGACGAGATAGCCCAGCGCGTAGAAGAGCGCCGAGCTAAAACCCAATTGGGCACCCGTCTGCACGCCAATGAGCACATAGCCAGCATGGGCAATGGCCGAATAGCCCAGTAGCCGTTTGACGTCTTGCTGTATGAGCGCGGCAAAGTTGCCCAGCGTCATGGCGGCGATGCTGAGCCACATCAGCAGCGTTGTTATCTGCACGTCGGTCATCAGCGCCGTCAGCCGGCATAGCAGTGCAATGGCGGCGACCTTAGATACGGTAGCTAGGTACGTCACCACTTCGTGTGGTGCTGCCTGATAGGTGTCAGGCGTCCAAAAATGAAAGGGAAAGGCGCCGAGCTTAAAGAGAAAGCCGGATAGAAGGAGCGCGGTACCAATCCACAGCAGCGGCTGTCCGGTGGCTGCTGGCAACTGCTGGACAAAGTCGCTGAAATACGTCGAGCCAAAGACGCCGTAGAGAAACGACATGCCGTAGAGCGATACGGCCGAAGCGATCATGCCTTGCACCATATACTTGGTAGCAGATTCGCCGCCGTTACCCGTGCTGCGGTGGAGTGCAACGCCGATATAGAGTGGATAGGCTGCCAGTTCCATAGCGATATACAGCGTGAGCAGCTCGGTTGCGCTGACCATCATCATGGCGCCGAGAGTGGCAAAGAGCAGGAACATGGGAAACTCTACCCATGCGCTGCGGTCGAGCGTTTCGGGGCGGTGGCTGATCACAGCGACGAGGACAAAGCCGAGTGCGAGCGCAGCCTTGGCAAATTGAGAAAAAAAGTCGACGCGATAAATGCCGACGGCAAAAGGTTGACCGCTCATGTCTATCGTCAACAGGGCCGCGGCCAGAGAGAGTGCGCCGCCGGCTGCGGCAAGGAGCCACGCCGTGCGGTAGCGAAATTCAAATATGGGACAGGCAAAGAGAGCCAGACCCGTGACAATGAGCGCTAGTTCGGGCGCGAAGAGCAGGGCGTCTGACATGTTAGAACCTTCCCAGAAGCGCAGCGGTAGTCTGGTTTATGGTGTTGAGCATAGCGTTGGGATAGAAACCAAAAAATACGAGCACTGCGACGAGAATAGCGCGTGGAAGCAGCTGCATGCCGCGCATGTCCTGCGTCCGTAGGCCTTCCCAGCGTGGATTGGGCGGCCCGTAAAAGGCGAGCGCAAAAACGCGCAGTATATAGACTGCGGTCAATACTAAGCCGCCGATGATGGCTACGCCGATAATCGGATAGGTCTCGAGGGCGGCTAAGAATACTAGTAATTCGGGCCAGAAGCTGGCTAGGCCCGGCAGGCCGGCGCCGCATAGTCCAGCGATGATAAAGAGCGAGACGGCGCGCGGCATCTGCGAACCCAGTCCGCCAAAATCGGCTAGGGTCTTGGAATGAGCCCGATCGTAAATAAATCCGACAGTGCTAAAGAACAGCGCGGTCATAACGCCGTGGGCAAACATCTGGAAAACGGCTCCGTTGAGCGCGTCAGCACCGGCTTTGCCGAGGGTGGCCAGATTGAGACCGAGTAGCACTACGCCCATATGCGAGACAGAGGAAAAGCCAATGACGAACTTGAAGTCGCTCTGCCGCATCGCGACAAAGGCACCGTAAATAATGCCAATGGCCGCCAAGACGGAAAAAGTCGGGGCCCAGTACACTGCACCCGCTGGCAGTAGGCGCATGCCGACCGCCAGGACGCCAAAAGCGCCTAGCTTCATCAGCACGCCGGCGTGCAGCATGGATACGGCAGAGGGCGCGGCGACGTGGCCGGTTGGCGACCAGCCGTGAAAGGGAAACATACCGGCTAGGACGCCAAAACCCAGATAGATAAAAGGGTAGCAGAAAACCTGGAATTCGGCGTCGAAGGAGTGCGTGGCAAGCGCGACCATATCAAAGGTCTGCATACCCGCCTCGTGGTAGATGGCTAGCAGTCCGGGAAATAGCAGGGCACTACCGGCTAGAAGAAATACCATGAGCTTCATCGCCGCGTAGTCCTTGTTGCCGCTGCCCCAAACGAGAATCAGCGGATACATCGGCACCACGGCAATTTCATAAAAGAAAAAGAGGAAAAACAGATCCTGTGACATAAAGACGCCGTAGACGCCAATGACCAACAAAACCATAAAGACAAAGTATTCTTTGACGCGATGGCCCAGATCCCACATGGTCAGCACGCCGGTAAAATAGACCAGCGAGTTGAGCAAAATGAGTACGGTACCAAAGCCGTCGGCGGCGACGTGGTAGGAAATGCCAACGCCCTCAACCCAAGAGACGTGCTCGCTAAACTGCAGTCCGCCGGCCAAGCTGTCGTAGGCGAAAAACAGCTTGAGGCTAAGTGCGCTGGCGGCCAGACCACTCAGCGCGCAGAGCCAGCGAATAGCCGATACCGCGCGTGCCGGCATGAGCAGCAGCAGGCAGAGGGTGAGTATGGGAACGAGGAGTATAGAACTCAGAATCGGCATGTCGGTCCTTTCTCAGCGCAGTCCGATATAGAGCGCAGCGAGTCCCACGAAAAACATCGTTGCCCCGGCATAAAACTGCACCCAGCCGTTTTGCAGTCGCGAGGCCCCGCTGCCGGCGCGTATAGCGCTGTGGCCTACTTGATCGAAGCCGTCGTCAAAGAAACGCGATTCAATGGCGAAGCACAGCGCAGATAGTGCGTCGTTGAGTCGCACGAAAACGGCACGGTAGAATTCGTCTATGTACCACTTGTTTACAAAGAGCGCGTGCAGCGCGGGCACAGCGGCAATAAAGCCGCGGCGTGGGGCTGCTGTGCGTCCGTAGTCGAAATAGGCCAAAGCCATGCCCAAGATGACGACGCCGACAGCCGGCAGCATAGAGGCGATCTCGTGGTGGGCTGGTACGAGACCCAATTGTGCGGCAATCGCAGCACCAAAGAAACCCAATCCGACGGCGCCGATGGCCAATAGAGCGATGGGCGCGATCATGACGATGGGCTGGGGCGATCCGTGGTGTGAATCGTCGTGGTGCTCTTTTACAACCTCATCGGGTAGAGCAATCAGAAAAAACATGCGCGCGGTGTAATAGGCGGTGAGAAAGGCCGCTATCAGGGCCGCGATGTAAAAGAGCGTGGAGCCCTCGTGTCCCAACGCCGCAAAGATTTCCTCTTTAGAGAAAAAGCCGGCCAGCGGAGGAAGCCCCGCCAAGGCGCCGGCGCCAATGGCTAGTGCCAGCGTTGTAGCACCGAGCGAGCGTCCGCCGCGCCGTCCGATTTCTCGCATGTCGTTGGTGGCGAAATGATGGATGTAAACGCCCGAGCAGAGAAAGAGCAGTGCCTTAAACACGGCGTGTGTGATTAGATGGAACACGCCGGCAAACAGGCTGCCGGCGGCTAGTCCCATCAGCATAAAACCGAGCTGGCTGATCGATGAATAGGCCAACACTTTTTTGATATCGGTCGCTACCATGGCGATAGTCGCCGACAGCAGCGCCGTAAAGGCAGCTACGACGAGGACGATGTGCAGCGTGTCGGGTGCAGCCATAAAGAGCGGGTGCAGGCGTGCCATAAGGTAGACGCCGGCGGCCACCATCGTCGCCGAATGCAGCAGGGCGCTGACGGGTGTGGGACCTTCCATGGCATCCGGAAGCCAGGTGTGCAGTGGGAATTGGGCGCTCTTGCCAACGATGCCCATAAAAATCAGCAGCGTAATCGTGCTGAGGGCGGGACCGGCAAGCTTGACGAGCCCTGTATCTGGGTCGAGCAGGGCGGGCAGGTCGAAGTTGTTGGTCAGCGGCAGGATCATCAGAATGCCGATAAAGAGGCCGACATCACCAATGCGTGTCATGAGAAAGGCTTTGCGCGCCGCGGCGCTGGCCTCGGGTTTTTCATACCAGAAGCCGATGAGGAAAAAAGAGGCCAGACCGACCAGTTCCCAAAAGATAAAGGACTGTAATAGGTCGACGGCGTAGACAAAGCTGAGCATGGCCCAGGCAAAGAGCGAGAGCATGGCAAAATAGCGCGCTCGGCCTGGATCGGCTGACATATAGCCGAGCGAGTAGATCATAACGCAGAGCGTAATGAGCGTTACCGCCACGCCGAACATCAGGCTCATGCCATCGAGCAAAAAGCCAAACTGTAGGTGTATCTGCCCGCTGGAAAACCAGGCGAAGCGCAGGGGTTCAGCCGGTCCTTGCAGCAGTAAACCTACGCTGCCCAACAGGGCCAGCGCGGTGCCGAAGATGGCGACGGCCTGCGCCATAGAAGGACGGTTGTTTAGCAGCACGAGAGCAACAAAAAAAGCGGGCAATGGCGATAGGGTGGCCAGCAGGGCAAGGGTTAGGGTATCCACGGCTATCCCTTTAGTGTGGTGATGTGTTCGGAGTCAATTTCGCGGCGCTGGCGGTAGAGCCGCAGAATAATCGACAGGAAGATGGCAACCTCGGCTGCGGCTAGGCCGATGATGATGAGCACGAAAACCTGCCCCACGGCTGGATCCTCGACCACATAGCGATTAAAGGCCATAAAATTGAGGCTCGCGGCGTTCATCATGAGCTCTATGCCGATGAGTACGGCAATGAGGTTGCGCTGCGACAGAGCGGCGACCAGCCCAAGTGAAAAAAGCGCCAGCCCTAGCGCGAGATAGGATTCGAGCGTCATGCGGTCTTTCTCTCTCTGCGGGCGATGAGAATCGCGCCGACAATGGCTAATAAGAGCACGACGGAAAGCGTCTCAAAAACGACGTTGTACGCATTGAGCAGCAGATGGCCGATACGGCTTATCGCCCACGCATCGGCCGGCAGTGCTCCGGCGGGCGAGGGGAACTCGGCGCCGCGCATAGCGACGAATACAGCAGCAAAAAAAAGCGCGCCGGCAACGACGGCCAGCGCCGATTTACCTCGGTGGCTCTGCGGCGGTTGGACCGCCATCGAAATGGATAGCATCATGGCAAACACGATGGCGACGGTGATGCCGCCAATATAGATCAGCAGTTGCATCGCGGCGACAAAGGGACTGCCGAGAAATAGGAATACGCCGGACAGGCCGAGTAGGGCTACGCCTAGGCCAATGATGGCGTAGAGGACCTGTCGTGCAAAGGCGGCCATTAGACCGCCGAGCAGGACTAAACCGACAAATAAGTAGAGGACGGCTTGCTCAATCATCTCGTTCCTCCGCGTCGTTCAGACTCTCCTCGTTGGCTGCTTTTGCGGCGGCCGCTTTCTTGCGCGCTTCCACAGCAGCGGCTTTTTCAGCGGCTGCCTTGGCTTCGGCTTCGCGCAGACGCTCTATGGTCGCGGCTTCGCCGTCGCGCCAGGGATCGAGGAGATCGTAGACAAAGTCGCTGCGCGAGTAGCCGGTTTCATCGTAGGAGCGGCTATAGCCCAGCGTGTCCGTTGGGCAGACGTCGAGGCAGAGGCCACACTCGCTGCACAGGGCAAAATCAACAGTGAATTCGGTTACGCGCTGCCGCTTGAGACCTTCCGGACGTCCGCCGTCTAAGTGGATGCAAAACGATGGGCAGACGCGTTCGCATGCTTTACAGGCGATGCAATCGTGTGAGCCAATATCCTCTTTTTCGATCAGCACAATGACGTTGCGGTAGGCTTCCGTCATCTCCAAGCGCTCTTTGGGATACTGGGAGGTGACGGGTGGTTGGAGAAAGTTCTGCATCGTAACTTTCATACCGACCAACAGCGAAGCGGCGCCGACGTAGATGTCTTTAAGTAGTGGCATTGCGATCTCTCGTATCTAAAACAGCTTCATCGCGACAGTCGTGAGGAGCAGATTGATTATCGAAAGCGGTACTAAAACGATCCAGGCAAAGCTCATTAACTGATCAAAACGCAGGCGTGGAAAGGTCCAGCGGAACCACATCATCAGTATGATGAGCGCGTAGACTTTCATAAAGAACCAGACAAAGCCGGGAAGAAACGGGCCGCGCCAGCCACCTAAAAATAGCACGGTCGCCAGCGCGCAAACGATGATC
Organism: Gemmatimonadota bacterium; assembly: GCA_038119905.1. Lineage (GTDB taxonomy): Bacteria > Latescibacterota > UBA2968 > UBA8231 > UBA8231. The sequence goes on from JAYOKQ010000032.1 coordinate 39,575, forward strand.
ATGTTGGAGTATTCGGCAAAGAAGAACAGCGCAAAGCGCATGCCGGAATACTCGGTGTGAAAACCAGCGACTAGCTCGGATTCGGCTTCGGGTATATCGAATGGGGCACGGTTGGTTTCGGCCGTAGCGGCAATGATGAAGATGACGGCGGCGACGGGTTGAACCAGTAGGAAAGGGTACGAAGTCTGTGCCGCGGCAATGTCGTAGAGGCTGAGCGAACCGGTCATCAGCACGATGGGAATTACTGAGAGAATTAGCGGTATCTCGTAGGAGATGTTTTGTGCGACGGACCGAACGGCGCCGAGCAGTGCATACTTGTTGTTTGATCCCCAGCCGGCGATAAAGATGCCGACAATGTTGATGCTGCTGATGGCCAGCAAAAGCACGAGCGCTGCATCAAAGTCATGAAAGACCCATTCACTCGACAGCGGAAATAGCGAACACAAAGCGACAACGGGCATAAAGACGAGGACCGGAGCCGCTAGGTAGAGAGGTCTGTTGACGCCCTCGGGAGTGAGCAGCTCCTTGCTGATGAGTTTGCCCATGTCGGCGACCGATTGCAGCAGGCCAAATGGACCGTGTTCGGTTGGCCCCAGTCGGCGCTGTATGCGCGCCGATAGCTTGCGCTCCAGCCAAATGAGCATCATGGCATTGACCGTCAGATAGGCCATGATAGCGGCAACGGCTGCGGGGATGGCCAGCCAGGAACTCTCGAGTATCGCTGCTAGGTTTCGTTCCATCTCTTACCGATCGATTTCGGGGACGACGATGTCGATGCTGCCGAGTATGGCCACCGCATCGGACAACATCGTGCCCGGCATGACTTCACACATGGCAGAAATATTTACAAAAGAAGGCGTCATTAGCTTGTGACGCAGCGGCACGTCGGAACCGTCGCTGACGATGATATGCTGATAGCGTCCGCGCGCCGATTCGACGGCAAAGCAGTATTCACCCTCGGGAGGTCGCAGGCGCTTGGGCACTTTGGCGGCCATGAACGGTCCGTCGGGTATAGCGCTCAGCGCCTGTTCAATCAGGTGCAGGCTCTCGCGCATCTCGTCCATGCGGACGAGACTGCGCGCAAAGCAGTCGCCCTCGCTTCGCGTAGGTACGCTGAATTCAAACCTGTCATAGAGGCCATAGGGCTCTTCTTTGCGCACGTCGCGAGCAACGCCCATGGCACGTAAACAGGGTCCAGATAGCGCGTATTGTTGGATGATCTTTTCGGGAAATACGC
>JAYOKQ010000033.1:0-38983 GCA_038119905.1 Gemmatimonadota bacterium
ATACTCGCCCCGCGCATTCCACCCGGGGTAGTGCTCTTCAAGGGCAAAGAGCATTTCGCGCGTGTAGTAGGGATGTTCTGCGGGGGGAAAGCGAAATAATTCGCGCTCGCGTGCTGGGAGTTGGGCGATAAAGGACCTAAAGTGTGCATCGCGCGCTACGTGCGTATAGTGGGCGACGCCTTCCCAGTAGTGGTCGGCCCGTCCAAAGGCAAATTTCCACACGTAGCGCTGGCCGTCCTCGCGCCGGTAGGGACTGGCCGCGTGCCAGGTATAGTTGTGAAAAATGGCAACCGAGCCGGCGGGTGCGACAAAGGCTTCGGCGTGCTGCTCGTCGCGCGCGTGCTCGTCGGCAACAAAGAGCGTGGGGGCCTGATCTTCGGCGACGTCTTCTAGATAAAACCAGAAGTTGAGCTGGGCGTGGCGCCGCTCGGAGGTGGGTGGGAGCAGCGAGTTGTTGCCGTTGTCCATGTGAAATTCCATGCCGCCGCGGCCTGGGTAGGTGCACATGAGTAGCCCGGGCCGGTAGTGAATGGATCGGGTACCCAAAAAGCGCTGGGCAAATGCGATGGCTTCCCTGTGGACAATGGCTCTGTTTAGACTGGGTTCGGGATAGGGAAAGAAATAGTTGGTTAGGCGGTCCTTGGGCGGATCGGCGCGCACTTCGTCCCAGGGAGGGAGCAGGCGCCGCGCAGCTGCGGCCATTTCGCCCACCTGTTCGGGGGGCAGCAGGCGCTCTACGATGGCATAGCCGCGCTGGCAGACCTGCGCAAAAACGGCCTCGCTAAGTTTTTTTTCCATTTTTTTAAAATTTCTGGAACCCCGCAGATCGGTGCGGCGTTTCACTCTATGCGGGTCGAACCGGTCACGACTCGCATCCCTCCCGACGGCGAGGGACGCCTTTCGCAAGAAAAGCGTCCCTCGTCGTTTTTTTGTTGCTATTGGGGGTGCTTTGACGGCGGGCGATAGTGCCTACTGCCAGAGCGGCTCGCCGTCCTGCAGCATGCTCTGCAGGAACTCTTCGTTGAGCTCTACGCCGAGGCCGGGCGCCTCCGTCATTGCGACGTGGCCGTCTTGGATGACGGGCTCGTCCGAGTTGACGACGTTGTTCCACGTCGGGTCGTCAAAGCGGTGGAACTCTAGCGCTAGGAAGTTGGGCACGCTGGCGCAGACGTGCGCGTCGCCGACGGTGCTCAGCGCGCTGGAGTTGTTGTGTGGAGCAAAGGGGATATAGTACGTCTCGGCCATATTGGCAATTTTGCGACACTCACTCAGACCGCCGCACTTCGATATATCGGGCATGATGATATCGACGGCCTGCTTTTCGATGATCTCGCGAAAGCCGTAGCGCAAATAGGCATTCTCACCGGCACAAATGGGCGTTTTAGTTGAATGGGTGATATTGGCCATGGCTTGAATGTTTTCCGGCGGCACCGGCTCTTCCAGCCACATCAAGTTCAGATCCTCTAGTTCGTGGGCGACCTTCATGCCGGCGGTCGCGTCGTAGCGACCGTGCAGATCGATGGCCAGATCCATGTGCGGTCCAACGGCCTCGCGAATTTCGTAGGCTTGATCAACCATGATCTCTAGTTCACCGGGCGTGACCGACCAGTTCCACGCGTCGGCTTTGTGCGGGTTGCCGGCGTCGTCGAGGTCAAATTTAATGGCGGTAAAGCCCTTGGAACGCGCCTCTTCGGCCCGTTCGCGGCAGTTGGTCATGGCGCTGTCGACGTACAGGCGCACGCGATCGCGGAACTTGCCGCCCAACAGCCTGTAGACGGGGACGCCCTGCGCTTTGCCCGCCAAATCCCACAGGGCAATTTCTAGTCCTGTCAGTGCCGAGATGCCCAGACCGGCCATGCCGCCGCGAAAGATGTAGCTGCGGCGGATGCCTTCAAAGCAGGCATCGACGTCGCGCGGATCCTTGCCGATGAGCTGCTGAGCCATCGTCTGCGTAGAGCCGCGCCAGCCGCCGTCAACGTGGCTAGCTTCGCCCGTGCCGTAGATTCCTTGGTCGGTGTAGATGCGCACGTAGTGATAGAGGTAGCGCGGACGGCCGTCGATAATCATCGGCACTTCGGCGGTCTTAATTTCGGTGATCTTCATGTGAATGTCCTTTCCACTCTTGGGGGATGCTTCTGTTTTAGGCCGACTTGCCGAGCAGGAAATCCCAGTTTTTGCGGCGAATTGCCCGCTCCTTGTAGTGGTCGCTTTGCGAGACTTGGAGTGGGTTGGCAAAGGTGAGGATATTGTTGGGATCGGCCGCCGAGGCGCGCGAATTCCAATCCGTTGGCTTGCTCTTGTTGTCCGGATCGTGGTTCCAGCTTGGCTGCTCGTTGTCCCGCGTGCGGCGAAAGAGAAATTTGATCATGTGGCGCTTGCGGTCGGAGCGGTTGGCCGCCGTGCCGTGCCACATGTCGTAGTGGGTAAAGGCGATGGTGCCGGCTTTGACCACAAGCGGGACCTGGCCGCGGATATTGGTATAGTGGGCCATGCGGTCGGTCGGTGCGTTGCGGAACTGCGTGCCCGGCACGATGACCGTCGGCCCCATATCGGGCGTAATGTCAGTCGGGTAGTAGAGACCGAGAAAGCGATTGATCAGGGTGTCGCGATTGTTGAGCCCATCCTGGTGCCAGTTCATATGGCCGGAGTTGGGCTGCTTGCAGTGCCAGTGGCGATGGGATTGGACTTCGTAGTCGTGGCCTAGCAGGCTGACGAGGGCGCCCTTTACCTGGGGGTGATCTAGCACCTGCCATAGCTCGGGTACGGCCTCGGTGATGGCATCGCCGGGATTGTGGTCGAGCGCGTCCAGCTGAGCGGCAATGGATTCGTTGAGACCGGCGGGTAGTTCAGGTTCGACGATATGATAGCCGTTGACGATAAACTCGGCCACTTCGCCGTCGCTCAATAGAAACTGATTATCCATCTACGACCTCCATTTTTTGCAGGATGAATTCGTATCCGACCACGTCCAATTCGCGGTCGTCAAAGGGCGCCTGTAGGTGGGGAAATTGAACAATTTGCCAGCCGTCAACCAGCGCATCGTGGACGGTGTTATAGGGCCATTCGAGCGCATCGGCGCTAATTTCGACGCGAAAACCAGCGGTGGGTTCGATCTGCGTAAGTCCGATGATATCGGAAAAGACGTTGGGCGTGCGCGCATGCAGATAGAGCAGGCGCTGGCGAGGCTGAGACATGGCGGGGTGACCCTCTCTGCTGTGGGTGAAAAATCGAGCGCTAATATAGCAATGGGCTCGGACGGCGACCAGAGCCGGGATGCGTCTGCTGTTGGGGGCGTTCGTTTGGTGTTAGCTTATGGTCGTACGACTAAAAAAATGGGGATAAGGCCGCATGAAAATTACCAATATCCAAGCTGTAAAGCTGCAGATGCCCTCGGCGTCAGCGCCTTCTGCCGCGCGCGCATCGTCTTCCGTGACATCGCCGCAGTATGCCGTCGGACATCCACAGGTTGAGAGCAAGACGCCGCCGCGTCGCCCGGGCTGGGCCGAGGAGGCCGAAGTGGCCAATCCCATGTCGCGCTATCCGCACGTCAAGCGCCATCGATCGATGTGGTTGCCCAAGGAGTGGGGTGCGGTCTGGTGCAAGGTGACCTTGGAGGACGGAACCTGGGGACTGGGCTCGACGGCGCACGGCCGTCCGGTGGCCGCCGTTATTGAAGACCACCTGGCGCCTCAGCTGATCGGCCAAGACTGTATGGCCGGCGAGAAGTTAGCCGATATGATGTTTCGCCTGACCAAGCCCTACGGTACGGTGGGCCTGGCGTCGTACGCTATTAGCGCGGTCGATTTGGCGCTGTGGGATGCGCGAGGTAAGGTGCTAGACAAGCCGGTATACGAGCTGCTGGGCGGGCCGCAAAAAGAAAAGCTGCTGTGCTATGCAACGGGAAACGACGTCGATTGGTATAAGGAGCTGGGATTTACGGCCTTCAAGCTGGCCTGTCCTTACGGGCCGGCCGATGGACTAGATGGGCTAAAAAAGAACGAAGACTTTGTCGCAGCGGCGCGCGCAGAAATTGGTGATGCGTGCGAGCTGATGCTCGACTGCTGGATGGCGTTTGACGTCGAGTATACTGTGCGCTTGGCCGAACGGCTGCGTCCCTACGGACTGAAGTGGATTGAGGAGTGTCTGCTATCGGAAGACTTCGACGCTCATCGCGCACTGCGCCAGCGCCTGCCCTGGCAGGGGTTGGCCTCGGGAGAGCACTGGTATACGCACGTGCCCTTTCAATGGGCCTGTGCGCATCGCGCGGTGGATATTTTGCAGCCGGACATCCAGTGGGTCGGTGGTATGAGCACCTGCCTAAAGATCGCTGCTGCCGCCGATGCTGCGGGGCTGACGGTGCTGCCGCATGGGGGTGGCGGGACCGCATTTGGACAGCACTTTTCTCTGGCTACGGGCTGTGCGCCACTGGCCGAGTACTTTATCGGCTCGCCGCCCGGCGTGCCGTTGGAAGAGCTGCCGCGCATGCCGGGGGTCGCTATTGCCCAAGACGGCTACGTCGTGCCCAGCGATGCGCCCGGCTTTGGCATGGAGGTCTCAGACGACTGGCTGGTACCGTTTTTTTAGTCCGCCAATTCGCCGCGCAGCTGCGCGCCGTTATCGTCCCACCAACGGTGTAGGATAGTTACGTCGGTGCCGATGCAAAAGTGGCGAACGCCCATGTCGAGAAAGGGCTGCTGGCTGCCGTCTAGCGCATTGAGTTCGACGCGCGGTGGCACGCCCTTCTCGAGGGCTTTGCGAAAAATAAACTCCTGCACTTCTAGGACTTCCGGTATGGTTCGCTCACCCGGTCGGCCAATATTCATTGAGTAGTCGGCGCTGCCCCACTGAATCATGTCGACGCCGTCGACGTCGAGAATCTCTTCGAGCTGGTCGACGGCGCTCTGCTTTTCAATCATTACGACGACGACGATGTCGCGCAGGGCTTCTACGTACGCCTTGCTGCCGCCGTAGCCCATGTAGGTAAAGCGACGCGTTGCCACGCCATAGGTCCCGCCCTCGTCGGGGTGATCGGCGCGCACGCAGCGCACGCATTCGGCCGCGTCTTCAGCTGAACGCACGTCGGCAAAGAGCACGCTGTGGAAGCCGGAGCCTACGGCGCGCTGGGCGACATAGGCGCGGTGTTCGGCGTCCACTTTGATCATCATCGACAGGTCGTAGAGATCGCCGGCGCGGCCGAGGTTGTCGAGGTCGTGTAAATCAAACGGCGCGTATTCGGCGACAAACTCCACGTAGTCGTAGTGGCCGGTGTGGCCGATGGCCTCTACCATAGAGGGCCATGTCGTGTGAATATGAGTGCCTAGCGTGGGGGCTCCCTGCCGCAGTTTCTGTCGCAAGATATTGGGTCGCATAGTGCTGAATTCGCCTCGTTTGGAGTGGTGCCGTCGCCGGTGGCGATCGAGTGGTTGTGTAATGTAGCGCAGATTACGCGCGCGGAAAAGCGGTGCCGTCCTGCGGCTGGTAGCCGAGCGGGCGGCAGGCATCTTCGACGTCCTGCCAACCTTTTTTATGGCGCGAAATCCCCGGAACAATGGCCCAGTCGAGATCTTCCACGTCAATACAGCGGGCAAAGAGCTGGGCCGTGTCGCGCGGACTGATCTCGTGAGAGGGCCGTTCAGGATCCCAGTCGCCAGCTTGATCAAAGCGTGGACTACCCAATCGCACGCTGATGCAGGACAGGTCGTGCCGGTCGGCGTATACGCGTCCCAATGCCTCGCCAAAACACTTGGTCGCGCCGTAGACGTTCTGGGGAAAGACGGGCGCGTCCCACGAAACGGTGCGGCTCCCTTGATAGCCCGACACGGCGTTGATGCTGCTGGCGAAAACGATGCGTTTGCAGCCGCTGCGGTGCGCCGCCTCAAAGCCGTTGTAGCAGCCGATCAAGTTGAGGTCGATGAGCGTTTCATAGAAGTCGGCCTTCGGACTGCGGTCGGCGGCTAAGTGTATGACGACGTCGATATCGCGGCAAGCAGCGGTGAACGCGTCGAGGTCGCGGATGTCCAGCTCAACGAATTCTTCGTGTGCCGCTAGGTCGCCAACCGGACGTATATCGGCTAGACGCAGCGCGTAGCGATCGTTCCAGTGCTGGCGCAGAATGCTGCTGACCAGCCCGGCGGCTCCGGTGATGAGGACGTGCGGTTTGCCGTCCATGCGCTATACCTGCGTTTCCAAGCGGTCGGTGGCCGGCGGCGGAGTGGGCGATAGCGCGGACAGCTCGTCGCGCAGCGCGTCGTCCATTTCGAAGTCGGCTGCCGCTAGAGAAGGTGCCAGCTGTTCGAGATTGCGGCCGCCGATAATGGGTGCGGTGATGGCCGGATGCGATTTGACCCAGGCGACGGCCAGCGTTACGGGATGCACTCCTTTGTCGGCGGCGCATTGGGTGAATCGCTCGGCTACCTCGTAGTAGACGTCGAGACTGTAGCGCTTGGCGTAGTTTTCCTTCTCGATGATGCGTCCGCTGTCGGGGCGTTTGCCAACGCCGTACTTGCCGGTGAGCAGACCGCCGCCTAGTGGACTGTAGGGAATGACGCCGAGTTGCTCGGACTGCGCTAGGGGAAGGATTTCGACTTCGGCCTGCCGCTTGGCCAGATTGTACATGGGCTGAATGCACTCAAAGCGCGCCAATCCTTCGCGCGCGCTGATGCCCAGCGCTTTGGCGATTTGCCAGGCGGCCCAATTGCTGACGCAGGGGTAGAGAATTTTTCCCTGCTGCACAAGGTGATCTAACGCGCGCAGCGTTTCGTCAATGGGGGTGTCGTCGTCAAAATTATGCACGAAATACAGGTCGAGTCGATCGGTCTGCAGGCGTTTGAGACTAGCTTCGACCTGGGTGCTGATATGGCGACGAGAGAGGCCGCGGTCGTTAATGTCGCTGCCCATGGCGCCGCAGACTTTGGACGTGAGGACCAGCTGATCGCGTTCGCCGCCCATGAGCTTGCCGAGAATCTCTTCGGATCGCCCTGCCGTATACACGTTGGCGGTGTCAAAGAAGTTGATGCCGATTTCGCGGCATCGGCGATACATGGCTTCGGACGTTTGTTCGTCTGCCTCGCTGCCAAAGGACATCGTGCCGAAACAGAGCGTGGAAACGCGGACGCCCGTGCGTCCAAGCAGGGTATAGTGCATGGCGTACTCCCGTGGGGATAAGAAAAGGTGTGGTGCACAGTGTACAGCGCGGCCCCAACCTGTGCAAACGAGTGGGCGCTATGCTGTGGTGTCGACGAATCTCAGTCGATCAGGGTCCACTGTGGGTAGGCCTCTGGAATGTGCAGACCCCCTGCTGGCATGGGCGTAGGCGTCCATACGGCGGGAAACGAGGCGGCGCGGTGCTCAATCATTTGACAGCGCGCGCAGGCAATCGATAGCGCAGTGCCCGGTGCCGGCGGCAGTGGACCGTCGAATAGGTGCGCCAAGCCGTCCCACGGCAGGGCGATTTCCACCTGCCAGCCGCCGTCGATGTCGCGGCGCTCATCGAGCGTACCGTCTATGTGTACGCCGACCGCTAGACCGGGAAAGGTCCAATCGAAAAAGCCCCAACGCATGCCGCGCTCGTGGTGTGGTCCGCTGTCGCCGCCAAAGACCATGGGCTTGTGCACGGCTAGGTCGAACTCGGGCACGTCATAGCGTCCCCCGCGCAGGTAGGTATCCTTCCATATGAAGAACATTTCCGAGCGGCGTCCGTCCGGCGCAACGGCTAACGTGTAATAGGCGCCGGGTCCGGTGATGTAGAGCTCGACGGTATTTTCCGACCAGGTCAGTCCGGTTCGTTCGTTATGCGTGCAGTAAACGTCGCGCTCCTCGAGCCAGAATCCTGCGTAGAGGGCTTTTTCGTCCCACATCAGCGCGGCGCGCGTTTCGAAAAAGCCGATATCGCCGCTGTCGATCGCACCAAAGCGCGGTGTGCGCACCGCGTCGCGCCACGCCGCCTTTCCGAGGTCGCCGTCGACTGTCAATGCTTCAGGGGTGCGCGTGCATAAGAAGGGCTGGCTCATGCGGACACCTCGTCGACGCTCTTTTCGCTGAAGTGGATGTAGGTAAAGCGCTCGGGCGTGTGCGAATCGTAGACGCCGTGGCTGTTCCAAGCCCAGCCGGGACAGGTGCGACGTCCACCCTCTTCGATCCACTGAAAGCGCGATATGTCCATGCGCCAAACGTCGCCCTCTTGGGCCGGCAGAGAGCGCTGACCGGCCAAGTGCTTCAGGCTCTGCCAGGGGAAGGCAATCTCGGCAAACCAGCCGCGGTCTACATCGCTGCTGTCGTTGATGGTGCCGTCTAAGTGGACGGCCCACTTCAGTCCGGGCATATCCCATGAGCGGAAGCACCAGCGGCGTCCGCGCGCCGATTTGTGGCCGCTCCAGTGGCCGCCGAGCGTGTCGACGATGCCGTTGTCAATCAGGGCAAACTCCGGGTGGTCGGCGTAGCCGGCTTCGACGTAGCGATCCTGCCAGATATAGAAGCGCTCCATGATCGTGCCGAGGGCGTTGAGCTCGAATTCGTAATAGGCGTCCTCGCCGGCGATAAAGACTTCGACGTCGTTTTCGCGGCAGATCATGCAGTCCCGCTCGGTCAGCGTCGCGCGAATATCGGGCTCCTCAACCCAGAAGCCGACGTAGAGGTGTTCGTCGTCCCAGAGCATGGCCGCCTGCGTGTCGAATAGGGCGGGCCTACCGGGTTCTTCAAGATCTTCAAAGCGCGGAGACCGCGGCGCCTTTTTCCAGCTCTCCTCGTCGAGGCGACCGTCGATGACGATGGGGTCAATGGCGCGATAACACGTGTAGTGCTTGAGGTTTTCTTCTGGGTAGGGCGGATGTGGTTGCACGGTCTATGCTCGCTCAGAGGTAGTTAGACAATTCGATGAGGTTGGCGTCTGGGTCGCGAAAATAAATCGACAGAATGGGTCCGCGCGCGCCGGTTTGCTCCACCGGACCGTCTTCTAAAGAGACGCCTTGATCGCGTAGGTGACAGGCCACGCGGGCCAGTGGTTCGCTAGTGATAAAGCAGAGGTCAGCCGACCCGGGCGTCGGCTGGTCCGAGCTCAATGCGCGCTGTTGGCCCACAAGACACAAGCTGATTTTTTGGCCGCCAAACGCCAGCGCCCGGTCGCCGCTGTCCGAGCGTTGCTCGGACATGCCTAGCACCCGCGTGTAGAACGCGCAGGTCGCATCTAGATCGCGCACGGTCAGCCGCAGGTGATCGAGTTGCTCTACGCGCATTAGATATCTAGCAGGTGCGCGGCGTTGGCGCCAAGGATGAGGGTGCGCTGGGCATCGTCTAGTCCGGGGGCGAAGGTGCGCACGACTTCTAGGGCCTGGCGATAGGTTAGATGGCGGCTGGTGGGAGGCCAGTCGGTCCCCCAAAGAACGCGTTCGGCACCGAGCGCGTCGACTAGCGATGTAAAGTAGCCGAGTGCGCGCGCGCAGCGCGGATCCCAGGCCGTTTCGGCGGCCGCATAGAAGGCCGAAGCCTTGACGTATACGTTGTCCAGCGCAGCGGCGGCCGACAGCCCGCCGTAGGTCGGATCGGCCGGATCCAGCGACGACGGCAGGCCAAGGTGGTTGCAGAGAAAGCGCACGCTGGGATAGCGCCGCGCCAGTTCGAGCAGCGTGCCGTAGTTGGGTGGGGTCACCTGCAGGTTGCAGACCAGCCCGCTGTCGACAAAGGCCTGCCACAGCGCCGTGCAATCGTCGTTCAGCATCCAGGCGATTTCGGCGCTGTGAGGATAGTAGCTGATGGCGACGCTGCCGTACTCATCGCGCGCGCGCGCCACGCGTTCGGCCGCATCGTCCGCGTGCAGCGGCACGTCCGTCATGGTAGCCAGGCGGTCGGCGTGCCCGCGCGCCCAGCGCGCGCAGTCGGCGTTGTTGTCGGGCGAGAACGGTGCGACTACGGGCAGCATAACGGCTTTTTCCACGCCGGCGTCGTCCATCAGGTAGAGCAGACGATCGACGCGACCGGTGTCGGGAAAGGGATCCATCGGTTCATAGGTGGCTAATACGTGCACGTGAGCGTCGATGATGCGCATGAGTATGCTCTCCTTAGGCGGCGCGCAGGATGTGCCACTGAGCGCCGTTGCCGCCCTGCGTCGTTGCTTCCTGATACGAAACGATAAACGCGCGGCGTCGTTGGTCCGTGGTGTTGTCGTCGGATGCGTGCCACAGCAGCGCGCTAAACAGCACGATTGAGCCGGCTGGAGCGGGCAGATAGACGCGATCTGTCAGATCAATCGGCCCGTCAATGCCGAGGTTGCAGGTGCCGCCCTCCTTTTTGCTGTAGGGCTGTAGACCGCGCCGGTGCGAACCGGGGATGACCTGCAGACAGCCGTGCTCGCGCGTGGTATCCTGCAGGGGGATCCACACCGACATGCGCGTCTGGCTCTGCGACATCTGCGCGTAGTAGGCTTCGTCCTGATGCCAGTGGCAGACGATGCCGTCGTGTGGTTCCTTGGCTACGAGCTTGGCCGAGTAGATGGCGATGCCCGGATGGACGACGGGAGCAATGAGGTCGAGTATGCGCTCGTCGGCGCAGAGGTCGGCTGCCCGCTGCGTCGACAGGCCTAGCTTCATGATCCAACCCTGCGTATTCTCGCTGTGGCTCTTGAATTCCTGGTACTCGGCGCGCTGCATAAATCGATCTAAGTCTTCGTTGATATCGCGCAGTTCGCCGCGGGAAAAAAGGTCGTTGACGACGACGTAGCCCTCGCGCTCGTAGTGGGTGCGTTCGTCGTCCGTTAAGATGCGCTTCACGAAGGGCCTTGGAGCAGATGGTCAACGTGCAGGCGCAGGCCGTCGGCCAACGGCGTGCTGGGCACGGCCGCGCCGCTGGCGCGGAGTTTGGCCATATCGTATATGCGATGGCAGAGAAAGGGAGCTGCGTTGGGATGTGCGCGCAGGTAGGCGTCGACGGGTAGCTCGCTTACGGCTAGGTCGACGCCGAGGTGGTCGGCTACGATCTGGTAGTAGGTGCGCGACTCGACGATATCGGGACCGGCGGCGCAAAAGATTTGTCCATAGGTTGCTGCATTGCCGCTGCAGCTCAAGCACAGAGCTGCCAGATCGGGCGCAAAGATCGGCTGCTGCAAGAAATGTCCGCCGCCGACTAGCGCCAGAGGTTGGCCGGCGCGGAGCGCGTCGATGAGCTGTGCGTCGCGTCCGTGGTCCGGCAGGCAGCCCAGCAAAGACCCCGGGCCGTATATGTGGCAGGGGCGCAGCACGGTCCAAACCATATCGCCCGTGTCGGCGGAGAGCAGGACTTCCTCGCAGCGCCGCTTGTCGCCGCCGTAGCCGGTCGTTGCATAGTGTGCCGTCTCTTCGGTTTGCGGCAGGCGACGATGTGCAGGGTCAAAGGTGAAATCGGTGGAGATAAACACTAAGTGTTTGGCGCGCTTCAAGAGTACGTCGACGTCCTGTGCTGCGTCCTCAGGCTGGTAGCCGATGCAGTCGACGACTAAATCCCACTCCGCGTCGGTGGCCGCCAGCGCGCTGGCAAAGCCGGCCCGATCCTTGCGGTCGGCGACGATGGTCTGCACGCCTTCAATAGGGGGGCGCTGACCGCGCGTGACCGCCCAAACGCTGTGGCCCTGCGCCAGCGCCGTGCGGGCTAAAGTGCCGCTGACAAATCCGCTGCCCCCGATGAGTAGAATATTGGACGACATATGCGCTCCGGCTGAAAAGTGGCTCTCATATGTACGTATGGGCGCTCCTTGGCGCAAGGAGTGGAGAAGCCGGTTGCGTGAGTTCCGCTTATGGCTTCCAGCGGGTGGCGCCGATATAGCGCTCGCCTTCGTTCGCGTCGTTAAAATAGTAGGCGCTGAAGAGATGGCCGTCGGGCAGCAGCGCCGTGCGCGGGTAGCCCAAGTCGCGGCAGCCGCCGTCGGCGCGCAGGATGCGCTCCTCGCCCCAGCTATGGCCCCCGTCGGCGCTGACGCGTGCGCGCACGCCGTAGGGCTCAGCGCGAAAGCCGTAGACGAGGGCTATGCGCGTGTCGGGCAGCAGCGTGAGCGTGGGGGGATTGCCACCGGTGCCGATTGGGCCGACCGGTGAACCAATCTCGTGCCAGCTGTGGCCGTTGTCATCGGACTGGAAAAAGTCGATCCAGTTGCCTTCGTCACCGTTGCTGCGTGCTCCGGTGCGCAGGCGTCGCGCTACCAGCATAGAGCCCGAAGGCAGGCGCACGCTGGCCGGCATAATGGCAAAACCCTCGGGCTCTTCGCCGATGAAGGACAGAAATTCAAAGTGTGCGCCGCCGTCTGTGCTGCGCGCACAGAAGACGCGTCCCTCCCTGCCGTTGCGCTTGGTCGCCGTGAGAAAGAGCGTGCAGGTCTGCGCGTCGTCGACGAGGTAGTCGGTCCGCGCCTCGACGCCCTTTTGTCCGTAGTCCGGCAGAGAAAACGGTCCTGCCCAGCTGCGGCAGCGATCGAGCGAGTAGTAGAAGAAAGAGCGCGTGCCTTCACTCAGACCGGAGCGCGCGCACATCAGAGCGAAATCGGGATGGGCAAAGTCGATGCCGCCCGGGCACGGCTGGGGTCCGTCGGGTCCGTCGAGGACGTCGGCTACTTTTAGCGGCGCGTTGACGTGCTCATCGGCTGAAAGCCCGCGCCCCCCGGGCGTGCGTCCGGCAAACGATTCGATCTGCCAGCTGTGACCGCCGTCTGTGCTACGCGCCTGCATGGGAACAAAGGGCCGGTTGCGGTCGGCGGTGTGGAAACCGCTGTTGTCGCCGTCAAAGTGACCCAGCGTGAACCCGACGACCAGTTCGTCACCCCACGACCAGATGCCGTAGTTGGCCGGCCAGCCGGCGTAGCGATCTCGTTGTCGATACAGTTCGATGTGTTGCATAGGTGACTCTTTTGTAAAAAGAAGCGCCCGCTCGAAAGCGGGCGCTCTATATCGTGGATCTACGTTCTCCAAGCTCCTTCTTTGAGCGCTGCGACGCCCTGTCTGAGCCCCTGCTGATAAATCCACAGGTCGCCCCAGTAGGCGATGCAGCGGAAGCCCTGGCGCATGCGCTCAAGGCCCTCGTCGACGGAGGGCACCATAAAGGCGGGCGTTTTGCCGTGGCGGTCGCAGGCCGCAACTACCCGTTCGAGTGCATCGAGAAAAGTCGGGTGGTCAAATTGGCCGGGTATGCCGAGAAAATTGCTTAGGTCAAATTGGCCAACCCACAGGATGTCGATCCCGTCAACGGCGGCAATGCGCTCGACGTTTTCCAATCCCGAACGGTTTTCTATTTGTGCGATGAGCACGACTTCTTCGTTGGCACTGCGCATTTTCTCTAGGACATCGCCCCCGGCATAACCGTCGTGGGCTATGTGAAAAGCCGCTCCACGCTGGCCCAGCGGTGGATACTTGGCCGACTGGACGATCACTTCGGCCTGGGCTGCATCGCCGACCATCGGCACCATGATGCCCATAGCCCCTACGTCGAGGACGCGGGCGATAAAGTGGTACTGGGTTGCAGGGACGCGGACAAAGGGCACGATGGCCGCTCCGTCGCCGCTGGCGATCAGGCCGCCCACCGTTTCAATACTCCAACCCGTGTGCTCCATATCGTAGATGATGAAGTCGGCCCCGGCGTGGTCGGCCAACCGCGCCAAGCCCGGCGTGCGAAATTCGAACGCCATCGTGCCAATGGACGTTTTGCCCTGAGCCAGGGCGCGTTTTACGGGGTTGCTTTTCATCGGGAATCTCTTCCGCTGAAGGGCTGAGACCGTTCGGCGTAGCGGCGCAGCTTATCGCGCATACTGGGGTGCCGCGCCGCTTCTGGGTTGACGATAAATTCGGGCAGGCGTCCGGCTGCTAGGCGGCAGATAGCCGCCACGGCATTGCGGCCAATGCCGGCAAAGCACTCGTCCGTCCAGGCCAGGCCGTGCGGAGAGACGATGACGTTGTCCAATTCTAGCAGCGGGTCGTCTGGGTCGATGGGCTCTCGCTCGAAAACGTCGAGACCGGCACCGGCAATACGCCGTTCCTGCAGGGCCTCAGTAAGCGCGCGCTGATCGACGATGGGACCGCGCGCCACGTTGATTAGGTAGGCGCTTTCCTTCATGACCGAGAGGGCATCCGCATCGATCATGTGGTAGGTGCGCTCGTTGAGCTCGCAGCATACGATAACGAAGTCGGACATGCGCAGCAGCGTGCCCAAATCGACCAGTTCGGCGCCGGCCTGCTGGGCGTGATAGGTGCTGCTGCGCGGATCGCTGGCTAGCACGCGCACGCCAAAGGGCTGCAGCAAGCCGCACAGTTCGCGGCCTATATTGCCCAGACCAATTAGTCCGACGGCTCGGTCTGTCAGTCCGACGCCCATGTGGTCCATGCGCTCCTGCCAGCGCCCCTCGCGCACGAGCGAATCCTTAATCAGCATTTTCTGGCTCAGCGCCAGCAGATAGGTGAGAGCGGCTACGGCTACGGGGCGGCGCACGCCGTTGGGTGTGATGGTGACAATGATGCCGTTGCGGGTGCAGGCCCCTACGTCGACGTTGTCGTAGCCTACGCCAAAGCGTGCAATCAGCGAGAGGCGTTCGCTGTCGGCTATGCTGTCGGCGTCGATCTGGGCTCCTAGCAGGAGCAGGGCGTCGTAGTCGTGCAACTGGTCCCCGTAGATTGGCGAGCAATCTTCGCTCAGAAATTCCCACTCGATACCGGGTGCTCGGTCGAGGCGGTCGAGTCCGATATCGCCAAATCCAATTGTGCCGTCGCTGCGAAGAAAATCGCGGGTAAGTGCTACGCGGAATTTTTTAGACATAGATAAACAGGTCGTAGGATGGGTGTAATTAATCGTGTAAGTAGTGTATGTGGACCAATATCACATCAGGTAGTAGAGGGTTAGAACATAGAACAACTACGGTCGCCGTGCAAAGATATTAACGGTTTGTAACGGCGATGTAGTTCTAACGCCACGCGTGTTTGGGATAGCGCCGCTTGAGCTCTTTTTTTACTTCGGGATAGGTGTTGTGCCAAAAGCTCTCTAGGTCATCAGTCACCTGCACGGGGCGAAAGTTCGGTGCGAGTATTTCTAGCAGCAGCGCCTGCTTGCCGCCGGCAATGCGCGGCGTCTGCCGCAGGTCGTATAGCTCTTGAATCTTGGCGCGTCCACGCGGTGGTCCCTCCTCGCGATACTCAATCTTCATGCGCGGTCCCGAAGGCAGGCGCCAGTGCGTTGGTGCCATCTGTTCGACAAACTGCTGTTCCCGGTAGGGCAGTGCATTCTGCACGTGCCCGAGGCAAGGCCGTGCGCGCATATGGCTGTAGCGCGTAGCCCCGGCGACGATTTCGTGATAAATGACGCGCAGGTCGTCTTCGTCGTAGGAAACCAACGAGCGCTCGGGAAAGAGGCGCTGCACCAAGCGGGTGCGCAGGATCCACTGCTCGACGTCGCGATCCCACTGCTCTAGGCGCAGGCGACCGGCGACGATCTCCTCGACCAGCACTTCTTCGGCCGCTGCTGCCGAGACGGTTTCCAGCGGATATTGGCGGTAGACCAAGTCGCCGTAGAGGTGTAGTTCGAGGCCTTCAACGGCTCGCTCCTGCGCGTTCCAACGCGTCTCTTCGGCGATGGCTACCCGCGTCGGATGTACCTCCTCAAGCCAGTCTACGTCAATGGCACTGACTTGGGAGAGCGCCGTCCGCACCTGGCTGTCGCCGCGCGCCTCTAATTCGCGCACCTCTAGCGCGATAAATGCGTGTGCGTCCCGTGCGGTGCTGTGGCTGTCGAGCTCGACGCGGCGCTGGCCGCTCATAGCGCAGAGTAGACTGTCTTCACTGCGCCGCACGCCGACGCGATCGTAAAAGGCGACCAGCAGTGCTTTGCCTAGTTCGTCGTCGCGCCCGCGTCCGCTGGATACCAAGCCGGCCCGCCGGGCGGCATCGACGTAGAGCTTGGCCGTTTGACTGGCTTGACGCGCCGCGTGGGCGTTGATGCCGCGTGTGCTACAGCGCGATGGATCGAAACGAGCCTGCTCGGCTTGTCTCAGCGCTCGCTCGCGCACGGCGATGTCGGAGGGCAACGCGTCGTCGCGTGCGTTATACTCGCTGCGCGCAGGATGCTGCAGGATGTCGCGTTCACCGATGAGAGCAGCCCAGATGCAGGCGCGCGGTAGGGCGTCGCGCTGTGCCGCTTCGAGTAAAAAGCGCCCCAAACGCGGATGGCACGGTAGCTGGGCCATAGCGCGCCCGGTCGGAGTGAGTATGTGCGCATCATCAAACGCACCGAGATCGCGCAACAGATCGCGCGCGCGGTCAATCGCTGTCGGGTCGGGCGGGTCGAGAAAGGGAAAATCATCGAAGCGATCGACGCCGAGTGAAGCCAGCTGCAGCAGCGCATCGGCTAAGTCGAGCCGTTGAATTTCCGGCATTTCGCGGTCGGGTCGCGCCCGGTGTGCCTCCTGGGACCACAGGCGGGTGCAGGTACCTGGAGCGGTGCGTCCAGCGCGTCCAGCGCGCTGTTCGGCCGATGCGCGACTGATGTTTTCGATTAGCAGCACGTCGATACCGCGGCGCGGGTCGTGGCGGTGCACGCGCGCCAAGCCGCTGTCGATGACGTGGCGTATGCCCTCAATGGTGATCGATGTTTCTGCAACGTTCGTCGATACAATCACTCGCCGCCGGGATCCGGGCGTTAGCGCTGCGTCCTGTTCGCCGGCTGGCAGCGCTGAGTAGAGCGGGAAAAAGGCCAGCTCTTGGCGGCGGCCGATTTGCTCTTCCATGCACTGTATCGTGCGGCGTATCTCGTATGCACCCGGCATAAAGACGAGCACGTCTCCGCTGTCTTCGCTCTTGAGTATATCCGCTAAGGCGTCCGTTGCCGCCTGCCAAGGAGGCGTCTGCGCGCCCGTGGGACGATAGCGCATGTCAACCGGATAGGCGCGGCCCTCGGCGTTGAGCACCGGGCAGTCAAGCCACTGTGCCAGAGTCGTTGCATCGAGCGTGGCCGACATGGGAATGAGCCGCAAATCCGGGCGGCTCGTCTCCTGTAGTCGGCGCACCAACCCCAGGCACAGATCGGCCGCTAGGCTACGTTCGTGAAATTCGTCAAGCAGAACGGCACCGATTCCGCGCAGCTGTGGATCGCTCTGCAGGCGGCGCAAAAAGAGCCCCTCCGTTAGAAAACGGATGCGCGTTTCGGCGCTGACCTGACTGTCGTAGCGCGTTTGGTAGCCAACGAGTCCGCCGAGCGGTTGGCCGCGTTCTTCGGCGATGCGTCGGGCTACTAGCCGAGCAGCCAGGCGCCGCGGCTGCAAAACGATGAGTTCACCGTCGACTACCTGGCTGTCAAAGAGGATCTGTGGAACCTGGGTTGTTTTGCCCGAGCCGGTAGGTGCAGTTAGCACTAGGCGGTTGCTTGCGCGCAGCTGCTGGCACAGCGCGTCGGCGGCGCGGCGCACGGGCAGCAGCGTGTGATCTGTGTTATTCGTCACGCGGTTCCTAGTGTAGGTCTGCCAGCAGGCGCACGGCTAGCCCTAGAAACACGCAGGCGGCTACCCCATTGACGGCGCGCTGAGCGCGCGGTGTGTCGGTCAGCCACTGACCGATAGTGCCCGCAAGCAGGGCGATGGTGCCGAAGACCAGTAGCGTAGCGGCTATAAAGACGAGGCCGAGCTGGATAAACTGTGCGGAGAGGGGGCCGCGTGTCGGATCGGCAAACTGCGGTAGAAACGCGAGAAAGAACAGGGAGACCTTGGGGTTAGTCGCATTCATCAAGATGCCGCGCCCATAGAGAGCATAGAGAGGAGTGCGGCGTGCTTCGGCCGCCTGTAATGGGGCGGCGGCTGCGCGCCAGGCACCCTGCGCTAGATAGAGCAGGTAGAGCGCGCCGGCCACTTGTACTGCGAGCAAGGCTATCGGCGTAGTTTGCAGCACGGCGGCTAGTCCGAAGACAACGGCACTGGTGTGAATAATGAGGCCGCTGCACAGGCCCAGCGTAATGATAAGCCCCGCCGCGCGCCCGTGCTGGGCTGCTTGGGCTAGGACGAATAGGTTGTCCGGACCGGGCGTCCAGGCCAAGGCAATCGCGGCGATGGAGAAGGGCAGCAGTACGTCGAGAGGTAGGGTAATCATAGCGGTGCACGCGATTGCTCTACGCGCCGTTGAGCTGGAAAATTAAGCGCGATCGGACAGCGATTGGATGGCGCCCTGGCCGATCGTTTCATACGCCGTATCGCCGTTGGGTGGATGCATGTGGCCGGCGCGCGCGTCGCGAAAGAGGCGCTCGAGCGGCAGGTCGCGGCTGAGACCGGCTGCTCCGGCAATGCGAATACACTGGTCGGTAACGGAGTTAGCTACCTCGACGGCGTGCTGCTTGGCCGCTGCTACGCGTGCGGGCGAAGCGTCTTCGTCGTCGGCTACGGCTAGTAGCAGCGCGCGCGCTGCCATCAGCTCCATGTCGACCTGTCCGATCAGCCGCTGAATTTTGGGCAGCGTGGCGATGCTCTTGCCGAGCGCTTTGGGCACGCGCTCTAGCGCATAGCGCACGACTGCATCGCGCGCAGCAAGTCCGGCACCCAGATAGGGCGTTGCAAAGAGCATGGGTGCCCAAGGTTGAAAGCCCTGAGGCGCGTCTTTGCGCGTGGCGAGATTGTCTGTGGGCACGCGGACGTTGTGAAAGAATACGTCGTGGTTATCGGCTGCGCGCAGCGACAGTGCATCGTCCCAGGTCGCCAAGACCTCAACGCCGTCGCGGTCGCCCTCTATCAGGATATTTGTCGGTGCGTCTGCGTGCATCACGCCAACGATCATATGAGTGAGATGGCGCCCGCCCGTGCTCCAAGTTTTGCGCCCGTTTATCACGTAGGAATCGCCGTCCTGTTCGGCTGTCGTGGCAAACAGGCGACCGCGAGACGGACTGCCTATTTCGGGCTCAGAGGCCAGTGAGTTAATGAGCAAACGGCCCGCTACGGCTTCGTGACATAGGCGTTCGTACAGCGGCTCTGGCCACGGTCGCATGCGCCGCGCACCGCCCATTACCTGCAGCTGCATGGCCGCCACGAGCGCGGTGGAACTACTCCCTTTGGCCAATTCTAGCTGAGCCTCTACGCAGGTGCGCAGAGACAGGTCGGGCCCGCCGTACTGGCGCGGAACATTCATGGCTAAATAGCCGGATTCCTTGAGCGCCCTGACGTCTTCTGGGGGCAACGTGCTGGTGCGGTCGGCCTCTTCGGCGCGAGGTGCGCACTGTTGGGCAAGGGCGCAAGCCAGCGCTATGGCATCGGCGTGTTGCATGTATTCTCCGTGAAAAGTACTTGCGTAAGATACGATAGGTTCGACGCTCACTTTGGGCAAGCAAATGGCCGCTTCGTCGTTGCTATAAACGTTGTTTTCACTTATCAGTTGGATATAAACATACTACACATAGATTGCATCGTTTGTCCCTTCGCGAGGAGTATACATGAAACGCCATTTTTTGCTCTGGATTACTAGCTTGCTCTTGGCCGCCTGCGCCACCACGTCTCCGCCCTCGCCTCCATCGGTTCATCAATACACGGGTCCACTAGCCGAAATGCTGCCGGTTGATTCACTGATTGTTGTCGGTGCGCTCGACAATGGTTTTCGCTATGTGATTCGAGCCAACGAAAAACCGGAAAACCGCGCTGAGTTGCGTCTAGTGATCAATGCTGGATCGGTGCTTGAAGAGGACGATCAGCAGGGCTTGGCCCATTTTGCCGAACACATGGCGTTTAACGGCACGAGAAACTTTCAAAAGCAAGAGCTGGTAGACTATCTGGAGGGCATTGGCATGCGCTTTGGGCCCGACCTAAACGCCTACACCAGCTTTGACGAGACGGTTTATATGCTACAGATACCGCTCGATAGCACCGAGGTCATTGAGACGGCCTTTCAGATCTTAGAAGACTGGGCACACGGTGTGCGCTTTGAGGGAGAGGAAATTGAAAAAGAGCGCGGCGTCGTCGTCGAAGAGTGGCGTTTAGGACGCGGTGCCAACCGGCGCATGTTCGACCAACAGGTGCCGGTTTTACTGCGCGATTCGCGCTACGCCGAACGCATTCCCATAGGGCAGAAAGCGGTGCTTGACACCTTTGATCATGACGCGCTGCGTCGCTTTTACGAGACGTGGTACCGCCCCGACTTGATGGGTTTTGTCGCGGTGGGTGATTTTGAGCCATCCTACATGGAGTCACTGGCTAAAACCTACTTTTCGCGTCTGGAGAATCCTTCGCGGCCCAAGGAACGGCCGCTGTTTCCCGTGCCCGATCACGAGGAGACGCTCTTTGCCATTGCCGCTGATCCGGAGGCGACGCAAAACGTCGTCAGCATCTATACCAAACAGGACGTGCGCGACGGCAGCACGGTCGGTTCCTATCGCCGCTCTATTGTCGAACGCCTGTACCACAGCTTGCTCAACCAGCGCCTAAACGAGCTCGTGCGTCAGCCGGAACCGCCTTTTCTTGGAGCGGGTTCGAGTCAGGGACGCTGGCTGCGCACCAAGGAGTTTGTATCGCTGGGAGCGGCCGTGCAAAACAACGGATTTGAGCGCGGGCTCCAAGCGCTGTTGACCGAGGCCGAGCGCGTGCGTCAGCACGGATTCACCGAAGCCGAGCTGCTGCGCACAAAGAAGGAACTGCTGCGCGGCATAGAGCAATCCTATCGCGAGCGGGACAAGCTGCCCTCGCGCAATTTCGCCAGCGAATACGTGCGACACCTGCTCGTAGACGAACCTATACCGGGAATAGAGAAGGAATTTGCGCTCTATGCGCAGTATGTGCCGACGATTTCGCTCGAAGAGGTCAACGCGCTGGCCAGCGAGTGGAACAGCGGTAAAAATCGCGTGATTACGGTGGATGCACCGGAGCGCACCGGTATTGACGTGCCGAGTGAGGACGAACTGCTGGCAGTGTTTGCACAGGTGGGGAATAGCCCCGTCGAACCCTATAGCGAAGACGTTTCCGACGCGCCGCTCGTAGAGAATCTGCCCGCTCCTGGCTATATCACTGCGCGCGATTCCATACCCGAGCTGGGCCTAGCGCTGTGGACGCTGAGCAACGGCGTGCGCGTACAGCTAAAAGCGACGGATTTCAAGAACGACGAGATTCTGTTTTCGTCGCACAGCCCCGGCGGTCACTCGCTAGTAGAAGATGGCGATTATATCGCTGCGGCTACGGCTGCTTCTGTTGTGCGCGAGGGGGGCGTTGGCTCATTTGATCGCATCCAGCTCGAGAAGAAGCTGGCGGGCAAGGTCGTTGCCGTGTCGCCGACGATCGGGATGCTGCAGGAGGGCATCTCTGGCATGGCCTCTCCGGAAGACGTACAAACAATGTTTGAATTGATCTACGCCTATTTTACGGCGCCGCGCACCGATAGCACGGCCTATGCTGCGTTTAAAAAGCGCGTCGAAGGTTCGATTCAAAATCGCAACGCACGACCGGAAACGGCTTTTGGTGACACCATACAGGTTACAATGGCGCAGCATCATTACAGGGCGCGTCCGTGGTCTATGGCAATGCTCGGCGAGATGGATATGGAGCGATCCATGCGCATCTATCGCGAGCGCTTTGCCGATGCGGGTGATTTCACGTTCACCTTTGTCGGCAACTTTACCGTCGAACAAATGGAGCCGCTGGTCTGCGCCTATTTGGCGACGCTACCGACTGCGGGGCGGGAAGAAAACTGGCGCGACATAGACATGCGCAAACCGGAAGGCGTGGTGGAGAAGTTTGTCTATGCCGGGATCGAACCAAAGAGCACGTCGCGCTTCGTTTTTACCGGCTCGTTTCCATTCGACGGATGGGAAAACAACTTTGCGATTGATGCCATGGCCTCCGTTCTACAGATCAAGCTGCGCGAAGTGCTGCGCGAAGATTTAGGCGGTACCTACGGCGTGGGCGTTAGCGCTAGCGTCGAGCATTTTCCGCGCGAAGAATATAGCCTCAGCATCGGTTTTAGCTGCGATCCTGAGCGGACAGACGAGCTGACGCGGGTTGTCTTTGAGCAGATCGATAGCCTGCAGACGGTTGGCACGACCGAACTCTACGTCGACAAGGTCAAGGAGATGCGCAAGCGCGCGCGCGAGGTCAACCTCAAGGAGAACAGCTTTTGGCGCAGTGCGCTCCAGGGCTTCGACATCGACGGCACGGATCCGCGTACTTTGGTGGAATACGACGCGTTGGTCGATGGGCTGACGCCGGAGCGCGTTCAGCAGGCTGCTCAGCGCTATTTCGATATGGAACGCTACGCTCGCTTCGTCCTCTATCCGCGCGATTACTACGGCGAGCTAGACGTAGACTGATGTGCTGCGTCGAGATGTGGTTGAATAAATCTTGGCGCGTATCGAATGCTGCCGTGGCCGCGCTGGCGGTTGATGCGCTTGGCCGAACGGTATGCGTCCAGCGTGCTCCATACCCAAGAGGCCATGTACACCGCTCGAGCAATGCGAGCCGTCCGTTGGTCAACCGCCGTTGACCAGGTGCCGATGCTGACTTGGCCGATGCCAAAAAAGAATAGCCCCTTGCCGATTTCGCCGTTGTAGAGTTGGCCGAGTCCCTGAACGGCTAGCAGCGGTGGAGCGGCGGCAAGCAGCACGGAAATAGCTGGGTCTTTGCGCTTGCGATCGGAAAAAACGGTCTCTAAGAGGTCGTCCAGCGGATTCTTGGCAAAGCGGATTTGCTGCAGTGGTGTAGCTGAGAAGGGGGCATCGGCTGACGCTGTGCGGACTTGGAAGAACACGAGCAGCAGGGCGCACAGTACGTGACGTGCAGTAGGCGTATTCGGGGTGGGCAAATGGGTGGATTTTTCCACGGTGCGATTGCGACGGCGCCCCATCGGTCGATGGGGCGCTGTCGCTAGCAAACCTACATGTCGTATCCGACTTCGCCGTGTTCGCCGAGGTCGAGGCCGTTGGTTTCGATCTCTTCGTCGACGCGTAGGCCGATGGCTGCGTCGATCCCCTTGAGAATAATGGCAGACACAATGAGTGTGTAGACGGCCGTTCCACCGGCGGCAATTAGCTGCGCGCTGAGTTGGCCCATCATGTCGAGTCCTTCTTCGGTGCCTCCCAAGGCGGTCGATGCGAAAAACGATACGAGGATGGTGCCTACCAAGCCGCCGAAGCCGTGCACGCCGACTACGTCGAGTGCGTCGTCGTATCCGCCGGTTCGCTTGAGCCACGTGGCCGCCCAGTAGGCGACTAGAGAAGACGCGATGCCAATTACCACGGCGCCGAACGGTCCGACCCAACCAGCCGCCGGCGTAATGGCGGCTAGGCCGGCGATGGCACCGGTGGCAAAGCCCAGTGCGCTAGGCTTGCCGTTTTTGACCCACTCTATGAAAATCCACACCAGCGCGGCCACGCTTGGCGATATCTGCGTTACGACAACAGCCATAGCAGCTTGGCCGTTGGCTGCCAGTGCACTGCCTCCGTTAAAGCCAAACCATCCAACCCAGAGCATGGCGGTGCCGATGAGGTTCATCGTCATATTGTGTGGCGGCATGGGGCGCTCGGGGTAGCCGCGCCGCTTGCCGACCATAATGGCAGCCACTAGGGCGGCGGAACCGGCCGTGACGTGCACTACAATACCGCCGGCAAAGTCCTTGACCCCCATGGCTCCGAAGTATCCTTCCGGACCCCATACCATGTGCGTGATCGGCAGGTAAACGACAATGCACCACAGACCGCTGAACCAGAGCACGGCGGAAAACTTCATGCGCTCTGCGAAAGCACCCACGATCAGTCCAGGCGTAATAATGGCGAAGGTCAGCTGAAAGACGAAGAACACGAGCTCGGGAATCGTTCCGGACAGTTGGTCGCCGGTAATGCCGCTTAGCATGGCCTTGGATAGGTCGCCCAGAAAAGGGCTGCCTTCGGAAAAGGCGACACTGTAGCCAAAGATCGTCCAGATGACAGTAATGACTGCCGTAATGCCAAAGCAGTGCATAAATACGGACAGCACGTTGCGCGTCCGCACCAGGCCTGCGTAGAACATGGCCAGGCCGGGAATCATCATAAACAGGACGAGTCCGGTCGATATGAGTATCCACGCCGTATCGCCTGCGTTGAGGCCATCTTGGGCGGAGGCACTCTCGGGCCATAGGAGGGTTGCAACGAGAACGGCGAGCGCCGCACTGATTGCATTTCGATGAGACAGCATGTTTCGTCTCCTCTCTTGGACGGTTGTTCTACGCGCGTGCGGGAGTATGCACCGCGCGGTCGATTACAGGTTGGACGGGGTAAACGGCACCGCGTTTGCGACAGGATACAAATAGTAACAAATAGCGAATGCTGCAAACAAGTTATTGCTCATTGCGCTATTTTCCGGGCGCGTTTCCACGCCGCAGTGTTTTCAGCGTCCGTAGACGATCTGTTCTAGGACCCAGCTGGCCCGCGCGCCGCTAGCGCCTGTGCTGGGGCAGCACCCCCTGCCGCGCAGCGCATCGACCACGGTTTGGATCAGAGGCTGCTGCACGTGGCTAGGGGGGGCGATGTCGAAATGCTGTGCGCCGTCGCTGTGCAAAACAATGGGCTCAAAAGAGAAGGTTGAACACTCGATGCGCCCCAGTTCGCCGATCAGCTCAATGCGGTCGGTGCGCTCAGAGGCACAGAAGCACCACGAGCCGCTGCCCGTCAAACCGGAGGCAAAGCGAAACGTTGCGCTGACGGTATCTTCGGCCGCGTAGCGTTTATCGTGACATGCGACTGCGCCAGAAGCCTCTTTGATGGGGCCAAAGAGGAAATCGAGTAGGTCGAATTGGTGAGATGCCAAATCAAAAAAGAGGCCACCCCCGGCGATAGAGGGCACGACGCGCCACGGTGGATGGGCTGGATCAATGACGGGCGGCGACTGGTACAGGGCGATGTGCACCGAGCGCACGGCGCCGATGGCTCCCGTCTCAACGAGCTGTTTTACCTTTAGGAAATAGGGCAGGGCGCGGCGGTAGTAGGCCACAAAGAGCGGGACCTGTGCGCGGGTGCACGCATCGACCATCTGCAGACACTCGGCGTGGGTGCGCGCCATGGGTTTTTCAACGTAGACCGGCTTGCCGGCTCGCGCGGCGCGCGCTGTGTATTCGGCGTGTGAATCCGGTGGCGTTGCCACGTAGATGGCATTGACCGCTGGATCCTCTATTAGAGCATCGGCTTCTGCGTAATGGCGCGCCACGCCGTGTCGCTGCGCATAGTCTCGCGCCCGGTCGCCATCGCGTCGCATGACCGCCACTAGCTCCGATCCGATCGCTTGCTGTAGACCGGGTCCGCTTTTGACCTCGGTTACGTTGCCACAGCCGATTATACCCCAGCGTACGGTATCCATTCTACACTCCTCCTCGTTTGCCCCTAGAGAGCTTGGCGCACGACCTGCAAAAAGCCGTCGCCGTAGCGATCCGCTTTCGACGGGCCTATGCCGTGGGCCATCTTGAGCTCGTCGCGGTTGGCCGGCTTGAGCAGGGCGATATCGCGCAGAGTGCGGTCCGATGCCACCACATACGGCGGCACACCCTCTTCGCGTGCAACTTCCATGCGATGGCGGCGCAGTTCCTCAAATAGGTCGCTGTCGTTGCCCTCTAAGTCTTCACTCAAACCGCGTGGTCGTTTTTTAAAGCGCGTCTGCACCGCGGCCGGAGTCCGATGGAGCGGTGGCAGCAGTAGGCGTGCGGGTCGCCGCTCGTGTATGACGTCGTTGCCGGCTTCGGTTAGCACGACGAGCGGTCGATCGCCGCCGTGAAAGTCCACCCATCCTGCCGTTACACAGCGCCGCAGGAGCTGGATGATCCAGCGCTCATCGTACTCGCTCAGTATGCCCCATGATCGGGTCTCTTTAAATCCGGCGCGCACTAGTTTTTTGTCCTGCGTGCCGTGCAGTAGTTTGGCAACGGCCTGCAGGCCAAAAAGTCCGTGCAGGCGGGCTACGGCGCACAGGGCTTTGCGCACGACCGTGCTCACTAAATCGGGATCGGCTTCCTCTTCTTCAAAGAGGCGCGTGCAGACGTCGCAGCGTCCGCAGCCCGACAGCACTTCTTCCTCGTCACCAAAGTAGCGCAGGATCGCGTCGTGTCGACAGGAGCCGCCCTCAGACCAGCGCATGAGTTCTAAGAAGAGATTCCACTTGTGCTGGGCGGCCTCGCCGTCGCCGTCGAGCAAGATCAGCTTGCGCCGCAGCGCCATATCGCCCGGGTTAATCATCAGCAGGCAGGTTGCATCGCTGCCGTCGCGTCCGGCGCGTCCGACCTCTTGGTAGTAGGCCTCGACGGAGCTGGGAGGAGCGAGGTGGCCAATGGCGCGCACATCTGCGCGGTCGATGCCCATGCCAAACGCATTGGTCGCTACGACGACTTCGAGCGAGCCTTCGGCAAAGGACCGCTGCACGGCGTCGCGCTGCTCGCCTTCCATGCCGGCGTGATAGGCCTGACAGCGCCAGCCTTCCCCCGCTAGACGTGCGGCCTCTTCTTCGGTGCTCTTGCGCGTCGGTGCGTAGATAATGGCCGTGCCTCCGCCCCTTCCTGGGGCGCCGAGCGACTCGTCTAGCAGAGCGTTAATGCGCCGCGTGCGCTCGGCGCGGCTGTTGGCCTCGGCTACGCGCAGCGCCAGGTTGGGTCGAGCAAAGCCGCGCACCAGCTGCGGCGTGTCGGCGGCTAGGCCAAGGCGCTCGAGTATTTCGTCGCGAACAATCGGCGTGGCCGTGGCCGTGCAGGCGAGCACACGCGCCTCGGGCAGGCTTTTGATTAGTTCGCCGATCTGCAGGTATTCTGGACGGAAGTCGTGACCCCATTCGCTGATGCAGTGCGCTTCGTCGATGGCGATAAGGGGACAGTTGAGTTCGCGCAACAGCGAGCGAAAGCCGCTGTAAACGAGGCGCTCAGGTGCGGCATAGACAATCTTGTACTGGCCTGCCGCGATGGCCTGCAGTCGCTGGCGCAATTCGTCGGCGTCGAGTGTCGATGCCAGATAGGTGGCAGGCAGTCCCCGCGCCGCCAGGGCGAGTACCTGATCGTGCATGAGAGAGATGAGCGGTGAGACGACAAGCGTCGTGCCTTCCAAGAGGGACGCGGGTAGCTGGTACGTCAGGCTCTTTCCACCCCCGGTCGGCGCGACTAGGAGCAGTCGTTGGCTGTGCAGAAGGGTTTCGATCGATTCGCGTTGACCGGGGCGAAATGCGTCAAAGCCGAGTCGATGCAGACCGCCCTCTAGGTCGAGAGGCTGCTGCTGAGGGGCGGCGCTCATGCGCTTTGGGCAAGCCTCCAACCGGGCTTCTGAACGCGTAGCTCAGCGCCTTTGCTATATGTAGTTTTATCCATCGTGTTAGCTCGCGGATCTGCGGGTTGGTAACGTAGAGAAACAAATAAAGCGTGCGGACGCAAGCCGACACTTAGCGCTGCGTTTCGGGCGTGATGTGGTCTAGGCGAGGACGCCTTCGACGTGCTCGTCAAATAGGTCGACGTCTTTGGCGATCATATCGGGATCGTCTTTGAGAAAGACGCCAATAAGTGCCACGTCGTCTTCCCGCATGGCGTTGCCCAGTGTTTCAAAGGCTTCGAGTATGGGTTTGTTGCCGCCGGCAAAGACCTTGTAGTGCACGACGGGGCGCGGAATGGTTGCGATCACCTCGAGCATAGCTTGGCGGTCTTCCTCTTCCCAGCGCTCGCCTTCACCCTTGTGGTGCGCGTCACGCGAGCGATCGGTCGGATTGTAGTATGAGCACATCTGAAAATCGGGCTGCAGGTGGTCGCGTATCCACGCCTGTGCCTGCGCCTGGTGTGCGGCAAACCCGCTGACAATACCCGCGTCGTCCATGCGTTTTTGAGCCTCTTCAAAGAGGTCCCAGCGTTCGCTCGCATACCAATTATCGACCACGCCTCCGTGTATGTAAGCACCCGTACAGCCCAACCTGACGGCTCCGTCGAGCCACGTGCGCCAGGCGTCGGGATCGCCGCGCTCAATGCAGACCTGGGCAAACCACTGGATGGTTCCGCCCGCGTCCCAATAGTCTTTTAGTATGGAGAATATGTGTTCGTCGGTGCGCCCGAAAAATGTATTGATACCGTGTTGTTCTGCGGTGCGGAGCACGGTGTGGATTTGTTCGGGCGTGTGGTAGTCGAGCATCTCGCGGTTGCGCTCCGGGCTCTGATGTGAGAAACCGGAAAACGGATTGCCGCCAATGCAGAGTCCAGAGACTTGAGCGGTACCAATAGTGCGCAGGCGCATGGTGTACCTCCGATGCGTAAAGGCGGTGCAAGAGCGCTGGCTGCCGAGCGTTGCGCCACCAAGGCGATGGAAAAACGGAGCACGTCGCCCGTTATTCGCTGCAGCGAATATAGGTCGCTTGGATTCTACGTTCAAAACCGGACCGTTTTTTTTAATGCGCGGTGAGATCGCTCTTGCAGAAGCTGGACACATGGCATTTTATATTCTCATACGACAAATTCGCACGAGCGATGAGACGGTCGCTGTCTCCCTATAAAAGGGTCCTACAAAGCGAATATGAGTCAATCTACTAAACAACCGCTGTCGAAATTGGAGCGCTATCTGCCTTCGCTCAGCTGGATGCTGCGCTATAATCGCAGCGATTTGGCGGGTGATTGTACGGCGGGCTTTGTCGTAGCGATTATGCTGGCTCCGCAGGGCATGGCCTATGCTATGCTGGCCGGCTTGCCGCCCGAAGCGGGGCTGTACTCCAGTATCTTGCCCCTCATAACATATGCTCTATTGGGCACAAGTCGCGCGCTTTCGGTGGGCCCGATGGCAGTCATCTCGCTCATGGTCGCTAGTGGACTCGCTCCGCTAGCTGCTGCCGGTAGTGCGCAGTACATCGAGCTGGCCCTGTCGCTGGCGATGCTAGTGGGGCTGATAAAAATCTTCATGGGTCTGCTGCGCTTTGGTTTTCTGGCCGACCTGCTCAGTCACGCCGTTATTTCAGGCTATACGAGTGCGGCGGCGCTGATCATCATCGCCGACCAACTGCGCCACTTGCTGGGCATACCGCTGCCGCGCCAGGACATTTTCTTTCAGTCGGTCCTACAGCTGGCCGGCAGCGGAGGGCAGACCAACCTATACACCGCGTGTATTGGCGCGGCGAGCATTGCATTTTTGTTAGTCAGCAAGGGACCGCTCAAACGCTTTTTGCAGCGATTGAATCTGTCAGACCGGCTGATGATACCTTTAGTGCAGGGCGCGCCGCTCGTTTTAGTGGCAGCCGTTACGCTGTCGGTGTGGGGCATGGAGTGGGCTGACAGTGCGCGCGTTGCCATCGTTGGCACGCTGCCGCGGGGGCTGCCCTCTTTGGGCCTGCCGAACATGGCCCTGGATGTGCTGCGCGATCTCTTTCCCTTGGCACTAGCTATCAGTCTGGTCAGTTTTACGGGTAGCATTGCAGTGGCCAAGTCGCTGACGAGTCGGCGGCGTCAGCGCATCGAAGCGAACTGGGAGCTGTTTGGTTTGGGGGCTGCCAATGTGAGTGCGGCGCTGTCGGGCGGCGTGGCGGTAACCGGTGGCTTGAGCCGTTCGCTGGTCAACTTTGCCGCCGGCGCCAATACGGGACTGGCCTCGATTATTACGGCGGTACTCATTGCGCTGGTCGTGCTATTTTTTACTCCACTGTTCTATTATTTGCCGCGCGCAGCGCTGGCGGCTATTATCGCCGTGGCCGCGGCCAACATCATTGACCTGCGCTCAGCGCTGTACATGTGGCGCTATAGCAAGGCCGATGCCGCTTCGCTGGTGGCGACCTTCCTGGCCGTGCTGCTGCTGGGCGTCGAGCGCGGAATTGCCATAGGTGTGGGCGCTTCGCTGCTGCTCTTTTTGTGGCGTACGAGCAAGCCGCGCGTGGTCGAATTGGGACGACTGGACGACGGCGAACTATTCCGCAGCGTAGAGCACCATCGGGTAAAAACCTACGAGCCGATCCTCATTCTACGCATTGACGAGAGCCTCTATTTTGCCAATGCAAATCAGCTGGAGCGGCAGCTGCTCAATGAAGTGGCCGAGCGTCCCCAAATCGATCATCTGGTGCTGGTTTGCAGTGCCGTTAACTACGTAGATGCCAGTGCGTTAGAGACGCTGGAGCGGTTGAACGAAGAGCTGACGGCGGCCGGGGTCGATCTGCATTTGGCCGAAGTCAAAGAGCGCGTAATGGATAGTTTTGCCAAGACGGAATTTGCGAACCGCCTTAAGGCGGGCCGCATATATGCCAGCACGCACGAGGCGGTTGAGGCACTTAACCGCCCGCAGCAGGCTTCATATCACATATGAGATTGGAGAACACATGGATTGGTTGTATCAACCTTGGCCTTGGTATATAAGCGGGCCACTCATTGGGCTTACCGTGCCGGCATTGCTGCTGCTTGTGGGCAAGCCCTTTGGCATTTCGAGCAGTTTTAGACACCTAGCGTCGATATCTTCTCCTCGATCCCGCCTGCCTTATCTGAGCGATAATGACTGGCGCGGTGAAGTATGGAGCTTGGTCTTTGTGGCAGGCGTCCTATTGGGCGCGTTTGTCGCTGCGCACTTTCTGAGCGATTCGGTTGTGCGTTTGTTGCCCGACCACTATCGGCAGTGGAGTGGCGGTCTGCGGTTGTTTATCGGCGGGCTATTCGTAGGCTTCGGCACGCGCTACGCCGATGGCTGCACGTCGGGCCACTCGATTATGGGCATGTCCAGCCTAAAGTGGCCTAGCCTAGTGGCGACGATCTGTTTTTTTATTGGCGGTCTGGTGTCGATTCAAGTGCTCGACGCTGTGTTCCCTGCCCCGTAAGCATCTCTACAAAGGAATAAAAAATGAATCTCGTTTTTGCTTTGTTGACGGGCGGCCTGTTTGGCATGGTGCTGACCAAATCAGAGGTGGCCTCTTGGTTTCGCATTCAAAAGATGTTTCGCTTTGAAGAGGCGCATATGTTCCTCATCATCGGTTCGGCGGTAGCAGTTGGAGCGGTTTCTATTCTGCTCATTAAAAAGCTGGGTTTGCGCACGCTGGCCGGTAACGAGGTCTCTATCCGAGAAAAGACTGACCACAAAGGTGTTGTCATTGGCGGCATGATTTTTGGTGTCGGCTGGGTGATTACCGGCGCCTGTCCGGGGCCGATTTACGCGCAAATCGGCAGCGGTGAACTGTGGGCGATCTGCTCGTTCTTAGGCGCGTTTTCTGGGGCCTATCTCTATGCATGGCTGCGCCCTCACTTGCCTCATTAACGAAAGCTGAAAGGAACTGGTATGCTGCTCAAACAATACTATCTCGAATGTTTGGCCCATGCTTCGTACCTGCTAGGTGATGAGGAAACGGGTTCGGCCATTGTCGTCGATCCGCAGCGCGATATCGATCAGTATCTGGCCGATGCTCAAGCGCATGGGCTGCAGATTCGCCACGTGTTTCTGACCCACTTTCACGCCGACTTTGTCGCGGGACACTTGGAGCTGCGCGAGCGCACGGGGGCTCAGATTTACCTAGGCGTGCGCGCGGAAGCTGAATACGACTTCACGCCAATGGGCGACGGCAGCGAAGTGCGCATTGGCTCCATTCTGTTGCGCTCGATAGAAACGCCGGGCCACACGCCGGAATCTATTTGCATTCTCGTCTACGATACGGCCACAGACGCTGAGAGACCGCACGCGGTCCTTACCGGAGACACGCTCTTTATCGGCGACGTGGGTCGGCCTGATTTGGGCGCTTCTGTTGGGTGGAAAGCCGAAGACTTGGCCAGCATGCTCTACGAGTCGCTGCACGGTAAGCTGCTGCCCAAGGTGATCGATGAAACGCTGGTTTACCCGGCACACGGCGCTGGCTCAATGTGCGGGCGCAGCCTCAGTGAAGAGACGTTTTCCACCGTGGGCAACCAGCGCCGCTACAACTATGCCCTGCAGGATATGTCGCGCGATGCCT
Organism: Gemmatimonadota bacterium; assembly: GCA_038119905.1. GTDB lineage: Bacteria > Latescibacterota > UBA2968 > UBA8231 > UBA8231. Next base: position 31,823 of record JAYOKQ010000033.1, read on the forward strand.
TTGTCGAAATGGTAACGGCAGACCAGCCCGAGGCCCCGGCCTACTTTAGCTACGACGCGGAGATGAACACACGCGAACGGGCTATTCTCGACGAGAACTTAGCCGAGAACTATCAGGGCCTATCGCTGGACGAAGTGCTGTCGCTGCAGAGCGAAGGGGCGCAGATCTTGGACGTGCGCGATGGCGAAGATTTTGCCGGCGCCCACCTCAAGAACAGCGTCAACGTTGCGCTTGACGGCCGCTACGCCTCTTGGGCGGGCACCGTGTTGGACAGCGAGCGCCCCATCGTCATTATCGCCGCACCCGGCGACGAGCAGGAGGCGGCCATGCGCCTAGGGCGCATAGGCTTTGATAACGTGCTGGGATACCTACAGGACGGCATGCTGGCGCTGGCGTCGCGCTCTGATCTACTCGCTCGCGTGGCGCGGATCACGGCGCGCGACCTGCAGGAGTGGTCGGGCCAAAAGCTGTGGGTGCTGGATGTACGCACGGCTAACGAGCGCGCGCAGGTGCACATTCCCGGCAGTGAGAACATACCGCTCAATCGCCTGCGCCAAGATATTGAGGAAGTGCCCAAAGACCAACCGGTCGCCGTCTATTGTGCGGGGGGGTATCGCTCGTCGGTAGCGGCCAGTCTGCTGATGCAGCAGGGCCTACAGGTCTACGATATCGTTGGCGGTGTAGCTTCTTGGCAAGCCACGCAAGAGGCCGCCGGCTAGTCGTTCCACGTTTCTCTAACGGCGGCGATGCGCGCTTTCCACTCTGGGTCGAGCAGCCCGCCGTTGGAAGAGGCGACATTCTCGCGCAGCTGCGCGCTGGTGCGCGCGCCAGGTATTGTGCAAGAAACGGCGCTGGCGCTCAGGCTGAAGTGGTGGGCTAGGCGGGTCAAGCCGCCCTCGTACTGAGCGCCCAGCGGCTTGAGGGTTTCGGCGCGCGCTATGCGTCGCTCCATGTGCTGGCCAGCGCGCTTAGCGCGATGGTCACTCGATACTTCGACGCCCGGAGTGAACTTGCCGCTGAGAATGCCTTGGGCCAGTGGCAGTCTGCACAGCAGAGCGACGCCCCGTTCCTCGGCGAGGGGGAAGAGCGTCTCTGCGGCTGAGGTGTCGAGCAGGTTATAGGTGATTTGCAGCGCCTCAACGAGGCCTTGTTCGATGAGCCAAACGCCGTCAGCGGCGCTGTTAACCGCTATGGCGCGCACGCCAATCTTGCCGGCAGCCTGCAGACTGTGCAGCGCCGAGCTCCAGTCGTTGCGCTCCATGTCTTCGCGGCTGGGGCTGTGCAGTTGGTAGATGTCAATGCGATCGCGGCGCAGCCGTTTTAAGCTGGCTTCGCAGGCCTGCACGATCCGCGTCGGCGAAAAATCCTTCCCCGAACTCCCGCCCACTTTACTGGCTACGTACACGCCATCGGCGTTGCCCAACGCTTTGCCGAGTATGTCTTCACTGCCGCCCTGCTGATAGGCTTCGGCCGTGTCGAAGATCGTTACGCCAAGATCGACGGCTTCGCGCACGAGGTCGGTCCAGTGCGCCTCGGGATGTGCGTCTTCGGCTAGTCGATTGCATCCCATGCCAACTTCGGATACGTGCAGTCCTGTTCGGCCGAAAGGGCGAGTGTGCATGCGTATAGCTCCGGTATAAGTGAGTTCGCTCCCGCTAGCGCGGGTCGATTTCGTCGATCATGCCCTGCTGGAAGTCGACTTCTAACCACGGGTCTGCCGTGCGGTGGCGAAAGGCCAGCAGTCGCTGTCGCATCTGGTCGGCTATTTCTCTGTGGGCCGGATCATCGATCAAATTGTGCGTTTCCTGGGGGTCCTCTATAAGGTCGTATAGCTCTTCGGGGGCGCGCTCTATGACGTGGCGGGTATCGCGCAGTCCCATGTGCGATGCCTGGGTATCGCGCACTGCCGTCCACGTGCGCGAGCGAAATAGATCGGTGGGAAATGCTGTGTCTAAACCGGCCGACAGGTGACGAGCGAACTTGTAGCGGCGACCGCGCAGCACGCGATAGGGGTTGTAATCGACAATTTCGTGAAAGCAGTGAGAGAAATAGGTTTCGTCCCAGCCGGTCGCTTCGGGCTCGTCGAGGATCGGCAGAATCGATTCGGCCGGTAGATCTTCGGGAACTGGTACGCCGCACCACGCCTGGACCGTCGGGCGGATATTGGTCCAGTTGATGAGCGCTTGGTGGTGCGTTCCACGCTGCTGTAGGTCGGGTGTGCGAACGATAAAGGGACAGTGGTGGCCGCTGTCAAAAAAGGAGGCTTTGGCCCCGGGGAAGGGCATGGCGTGGTCGGTAGTGACGATGACCATCGTCTCGTCGGCCCGGCCCGATTCGTCGAGCACATCCAGCAGCAGGCCAATGCCGTGATCAAAGCGCGAGACGGCCTGGTAGTAGTCGGCTAGGTCGGCGCGCACTTCCGGCAGGTCGGGCAGAAAATCCGGGACGATGATATCCTCCGGACGATAGATCTGCTCGGTGACGCCGGGCCAGGTTCGGTCGTTGGCAAAGCCGCGTCCAGCCCGGTGCGGATCGGCAAAGCCGACGTGCAGGTAGAACGGCCGGTCGCGGCTGTCGCGCAGAAAGGCGCGCGCGGCATCGGCTAGCTCGGCGGGACTGCGCGGGTTGACTTTGGGTTCGAATTCAAACGGATAGACCGAAGCCGGTTCGACGTGTTTTTTGCCGATGCAGGCGGTGGCAAAGCCGGCCGCGCGCAGCGCCTGCGGCGTCGATGACATCGACTCGCTGGTCCGGAAGCCGTGTATGCCGTGGCAGTGACCGTACTGGCCGTGCGTGTGGCTGTGCTGTCCGGTGAGGATGCAGGCGCGGCTAACGGCACACGAGGGCGAGGTGCAAAAGGCGTGATCAAAGACGACGCCCTGCTGGGCAAAGGCATCAATCCGCGGTGTTTTGACGACGTCGTTGCCATAGCATGCGGCCAAGCGCGACCAGTCGTCTGCGATTAGAAAGAGAACGTTTTTATAGGTGGACATCGCGTGTATTCTCGCAGGTTATCGCGCCGCTGTTGCTAGGCGCTCTTTCTGTTCTTGGAGCATTTTCTGCTGCCGCTTAACCCGTTCGGGAACGATCCGCTCGCGCTGACCGGTAATTTGGAAGTCGAGCCGCTCTAGTCCTAAACCGCGCAGCACGCCGAGTTCGACCGGTGAAAAGTCAGTAGGATCTTCGCGGTCGAACTTCATCGGCTCTTTTAGTGAGATGGGCGGATTGGTTATAAAGCGCGCGCGTCCCGAGGGATTGTTGGAGGCCGCGTGTAGGACAAAGGGGTGGAGCACGACAACGTCGCCGACCTCGCCCGTCAGTTCTACAAATTCGGAACAGGCATCAATCAGACCGCCAAACTGTCCGGGCAGCAAGCCTTCGGGATGTGCTGCCAGATGGCGCGCGACGACAGGCACCGAGTCGCAGGCTATGAACGTGCCGCCACTTTGCGGCTTTATGTCGGACCAGATGACGATCGTCAGCAGGCCCTGTTCGGGACTGTCGAGAAAGTGGCGAAAAAAGTCTCCGTCCTTGTGCCAGCCGGGGCATTGGGATGAGGGGGCCTGCCACGGCTCATCGGCGCGCAGGTTAAAGTTGCAGATCAGGCCGTCTCCCCACGCCGGATCCTCGCCGGCGATGCGCTCGTGACCGCCGGCCAGATCGCACAGTGCTCCCCACGCCCTAGGAGCCAGTGCGCGAACCGACACGCGATTCATCGACGGCAGGTGCACGCGGGGCTCGCTCCAGGTGGCCGGCCTATCGGGGTCATAGCCGAGGCGTTTGAACGCTAGATCGGTCCACTCTTTAGCAAAGGCGCGATCAAAGCAGTTGCGCACGACGACGTGGCCTTTTTGCAAAAAGTGATCTACGTCGTCCTGCGTGAGCGTTTGGTAGGCGCGCGACATATGGAATATCTCCCGTGGCTGAAATAGAACGCAGGGATGATAGACGCGCGGTTAGAGCTTGTCAACCAACGGGGCGAATGCGGGTTGGCAGGTCAGATGGAGGGATGGAAATGCTTTTTGCACGCCGCTGGTTGCGGCCAGCGGCGTGCAAAAGAATGGGTGCTCCGGCCGCTAGGCCCACGGGCCGCGAATGGCCAGTGTGAGGCCCGGGGTCTGTATGTTGACGTAGAGCGTCTGGCCGTCGGGGGAAAAGACCGATCCGGTGAACTCGGAATGATTGTGGGCGTTGTGCGCCAGTTTGTAAAACTGCCCTTCGGGCGTGATGCCGACCAGATACTGGTCTTCGGGTCCGTCTTCGCAGATAACGACGTCGCCCCACGGAGATATGGTTAGGTTGTCGGCCATATCGACAACGCCACCGTCGTTGGGTTCGACAAAGAGCTCCAGTTGCCCCGGCTGCTGGCCTTCTGCCGACGTGCCTTCAACTGGGCTGGGCACGTAGCGCCAGATCTGCCCCTTGCGGTTGGGGCCGCCGCTGGTGCAGGCAAAGTAGATAGCTTCGCGACCGTACCACATGCCCTCGCCGCGGGCGAAGCGTGCCGCGCCTTGGGCAAATCCGCGCAGCCGCAGGTCGTCTTTGGGTGATCGCACGTTCTCCATGTCAATCCAGCGCACGGCCATGCGTTCGCCGGGGCGGACCAGCGTTTCCTCCCAGTTGCGCGTGTCTAGGCTCGGCGCATCGACAACGGCCAGGGCCTGCAGGCGGCCGCCGGAGGCCAGCGCGCCCTTGGTATGAGGTAGATAGCGATAGATGAGTCCGTCTCCGCGGTCTTCCGTTTCGTAGACGGCGCCGGACTGCGGATCGACGGCAACGGCTTCGTGGTTAAACCGGCCCATGTCGCGCAGCGGCACCGGCTGGGCCCGGCCGATTTCGCTCTGTGCTGGAACTTCGAAGTTATATCCGTGGTGTTGTTCGTACGATTCGTCGGCAAGCTGCACGGTTTCTTCGCAGGTTATCCACGAACCCCACGGTGTGGGACCACCGGCGCAGTTGCGCACGGTTCCGGCCAAGCTCAGAAACTGGCGTTCAACGCGTCCCTCGGGGTCGATGACAACGGTAGTCGTACCGCCCAAGCCGGGGTCTGTACCGCGTCCCCAGTCGTAAAATTCTTCCTTGGATAGTTTGTCGATCCGCTGGTTGTGTTCACCGAAGGCGCCCACTTCTTTGGCTCCGGCCGTCAGCTCGTGATTGCGCACGAGCAGCGTGCGCCCCTGGGGACCGGAAAACGTGGCCATTGCATCGGGCTCTCCGGGTAGCAGCAGGCCGTCGTCCATAGCGTCGCCGGTGCGCGAGATGATGCGATAAGAAAATCCCTTGGGCAGGTCGAGGATGCCTTCTGGGTCCGGTACGAGCGAACCATAGCCGTGCTCAATGGGGGCCGCCTCAGCCCATAGCGCATGGCGTTTTAACCCGGCAAAACCGACTGTAACGGCAGCTGCAGTGCGTAGAAAGCGCCTTCTCGAAACCATATCTCTCCTCGTTCTTCTCGTGTTTTCATACGTCTGTAGAGAATATGTGCATTGAGGAGCGCTATGTCATGGGATATGCGAATTTATAACGCAAAAGTCACAAAGCACTACACCCGTATCGGGGGCAGGCAGAGGGCGATTAAACCGCACGTGCACGGGATAAAAGGCCTCGTCTTTTCTATGCCTTGTGCCGATTGACAGGTCAGCTCGCTTCGGCTTAGTTTAGCCGATAAATCGCGAATGCAAACTCAACCTCTTTGGATTTCGCGCCATTTTACGACCTTTCGAGACGATCCCCCACTACGCTGCGAGATGAGCACATGACTGATTCAACGGCCTCTTCCTATCGCGCTGAAGCCTTTGCCGACTTTAATCCAGATCATGGCGCGCCGGGCGCTACGCCCGAGCGGTTGGCCCATCTGGAGGAGCACAGCTTCGTCATAATAAACGACTTTGTAGACAGCCCGTGGATACCCATTCTGCGCGAAGCGGGTCGTCGCTTGACAGAGGCGAGTGCGCCCGAACTGGCCTACAGCAAGCTCGATTTGTCAAAGGGCTATGTGCATCGGGCCAGGGAAGACGAACCGTGGGCCATTCGCGGTCTTATTCATCCGGCCCTTGGCGAGCCGAGCTTTGCCGAATTCCACGGCTCCGACGAGATGCTCAATTTTGTCGCTTCTTGGTGCAACGGTTTGTCGGCAGAAGATCTTGCGCTGAGCGGCATGCTGCTGTGGTGTAATCCGCGCCGCAACGAGCACAAGCTCGGCTGGCACCGCGACGTGACTTGGTGGGGCGATGGCCGTCCCTATTTCTCGCAGGAGAAGCGACAGGACGGGGTAGAGGCCTACAGCGAGGACGTTGAGCGTGCGCGCTGGGAAGAGATTCGCGCCAACAACGCCAAGGCGGTGCACGAACGCAACGGCGTCAGCATGTTCCTGGCACTGGCCGACGACGAATGCCACGAGCTGATTCCCGGCAGTCACAACCGCTGGCGCACGCCGTTTGAACACGACGTGTTGCTGCCCAACAGCATGAAAGAAGCCGGCGTGCCCTATACGCCGAGCTGGGACGGCGAAGGTCCACTACCCGGTCAAGTAGCTGTGCGCCTGCGCGCCGGCGAGGCGCTGATACGCATCGGTTCCAATATCCACACCGGCCGTACGGTACCCGAACGCGAACGCAACACGCTGTCGATCGGCTGGTCTAAGTGGAAGGGGCCGTCAGACGAGCCGCCCAAGGTGGCCGACGCGCGCAGCGCCTGGCAGCTCGACCCGGCCGTGCGCGATGCGCTGCCGCACGCGTGGATGAAGACGGCTTGGGATCGTTGGGCCGCTACGCAGACGCTGGGCGATACGCTCGAAGACCGCTACGCGCCGTTTGACGTTCGACAGATCAAGTCGGGCGCGTTTGCCGGCTGGCGCACCGAGTTGGAGCGGCGCGCGTCCGAACTGGGCGAGGCTTGGGAGCCGTATCAGAAGTTGGAAAAACAAGCATAGAGGAGCTGACAGATGGCCGACTGGATAGTGGATCATCGCGACGTAGACGTAGAACACCAAGTGTGGCACTGGCAGGATCAGACCTACGAGCGCTATCGCCAACATCTATCCGTTGCCCTGGGCAATGCGCCGGATGCACCGCATCCCTTTGACGTTGAGCTGACGCGCGTGCCGCCCGGTGCGCGGCCGTGTCCAGTGCACGCGCACAAAGAGCGCTGGGAATTCTTTAT